>JAVBNW010000039.1:0-10467 GCA_031551255.1 Eubacteriales bacterium
AAAAGGCCTCTCGCTTACAATCACCACGTCTTGCGTCATTTCTGGCCGGACTTGCATACCTAAAGGTATGAGCCTGCGGCCGTACATTCTTGCAGTTGGCGAATACCCGTGACAATCTCCTAAGGTCGATTGCCGCGGGTCTCTACTCCACCCCGCCAAACCTTCGGTTTGTCGAGGACCCCGGCTGGCCTTGCGCCGTGCCGGTTCGCGCCTTCGGCGCGCACGGCTCCGGCCACCCTCCGGCTCTTTTTATGCAGGACCTCGGCCTCGCGCTCTAAGGAAAGGAACGCCTAATACAAGGATTTTTTCGGTTCCTGCAGCTTCCTTTTCCTGCGTTGCATTTGTCTTGAGTCTGTGAAACTACTTTTTATCATCGGTTTATTATAGCACTGCGCACCGCAATAGTCGATGAACTTCCAAGCGACCCGGCTGTGCGCAATGCGCCTATGCGCTACTGCCTGATGAGCTTGGAATACGCGCCGGATGTTTCGTTGAGCGCCCTGACCGTATGCTGCATCTTTTTAAGCATATCGATCTGCTCGGCGACATCCTTGGCGTTTTCCGTCGTAAGGCCCGTCAGTTTTTCCATGCTTTCGGCGATCTGGCCGAGCAAATCGTGAATGTCCTTTGCCAGCGCCTTCGTCTTGCCCGAAAGGCTCTTCATCTCGCCCGCGACGATCGCAAAGCCCTTGCCCGCCGCGCCGGCATGAGCGGCCTCGACCGACGCGTTGATCGAGAGCATGTCGGTAGAGGATGCTATGGAGTCGATTTGGGCGATCAGGGCGCCCGCCCTCTTCATTTTTTCGTTGGCGTCGTTCACCGATTCGATAAACCGATTAGAACGCGCGGCGACCGCCTGCATGCCCTCTACGATCGATCGATTGATGTCCGACATGCCTTCGAGCTGCTTAACAAAATTCCGGTATGTTTCGATCAGGTCGTTCTCCCGCTCGATGGACATGCCGATGCCCACGCAGCCGACCACCTTGCCCGTCGCATCTACAATGGGCGTGGCGGTCGAGCGGAACGGAACGCCCCAAACCTCCTTAGGCACGACTTTCGTGACAATCGCCTTGTTCTTATATGCGGCCGCAAGCGGGCTCTGCTCGGGCACCTGCGCGCCGATCTTCGCTCGAATATCCACGGTTCTGCCCGGAATGTAGGCGATAAAGCGCTCGGTATCCGTCACCGAAAACATGCAATCCGCATCCATAAATTCGGCGATGTCGGCCAGCATCGCGCAGATTTCATCCCGCTTGGTAATTCCGCCTCGAATCATACCCAGCACCCCTTACCCATTCCTTACAATATCCGCGCCGTAGGCGCGCATCATACCGCGCCGCCGTCGGGCCTTACCATGGCCAGAAGGTCGTCCGCCAAATCGGCGTAAAGTTTTTTGCCGTTTTTATTGGAACGCACGTTGTAAACCCACTTGCGAATGTCCTTTGTATCGCCCGCGCGGTATAACATTCCGGCGGTGGCCAGGCATACGATCTGCTCCTGGCCGGGCGTGAGCTGGGTTTCCATAAACAACGTTTCGTTCGCCTGCGCCGCTTTTTGCGCCGCGTAGCGCTCCATGTCCGCATCCTCAGCGTCTTCATAGAGCCAGCTTATGTTGGCCCATAGGCGCGTGTTGATTTGCCTGTAATTCGTATACGCGCTCGCGCATAAAAGCGCCAGATAGTGCGCGGCAAACACAAAATCCAAATCCCGCTCGGCATCAAAATTAAGGGAAACAAGCTTTTTCACGCCGGCCATAGTTTTTTCGATTTGCAGGCCGATAAAGCCCTTCGTATCCACAAACAGGGCGCCAAGCGCGCTGAAGTAGCAATGCGGGCAGATGATGATGTCGTACCACGCCATATCAAACCCGCTGAAGAACTCGCGCAGATCGTAGCGGATGGGCTTGGCGCTGATAAGCTTTGATTCAAACGTCTTCTTTGCCTTAAACCCCTTGGAACAAAACGGGCATTTATATTCTTTATCGTATACAAGTTGTGCGTATTCCGGCTTTGTGACGCCCGGGTAACCCTTATGTCCGTCGGGGAAGAGCCCGGTCGACATTGTTTGCGAGGGCGGGCCGCCTAAGGCCTTGGATGCTTGCGCGGCTTTAGAAACCTGCTGCGTAGGCGGCGCGGGAGGCGACGCCTTGGCGGGCTGGGCCGGAGATGGCGCGGCGGAAGAAGCGGCGCTTCCTGCAGGCGCGCAAATCGAACTGAGCAACCCATAGGCAACGCGCGGGTGCGCGCTGATGATCTGGTCAAACGCATCCTCGCCGATCACAAACAGCACGGCGTCCTCTTTCGCGCGGAAGGCCGAACCCCCGCTTCCGGTAAAAAATTCGCGCACGCCGAAAAATTCGCCCTCGCGCGCGGTGCGCTCGAGGATTGCGCTCGCCGGAGAGGCGATGGTATACACTTCGACCTGCCCCGACACCACCCCGTACATCTCCCGGTTCCCATCGCCCGGCGCGATGCGCTGCCCGGCGGCATAGCGCCTGTGACGCGCGGCATCGTTTTGCCACTGCTCCCGCATGCCCTCTCCTCCTCTATGTTTTCAGCGCGATGATAAACCGCGGTTTATCATCGCGACATGCAAGTCCTTGAACTGGCTCCGCCATTTCCGGTCGGACTTGCATACCAGCTGGTATAAGCCTGCGCACGCGCAGGTCGCGCTCCGGCTCTTTTTAGGCGGGGCCTCGGCCCCGCGCCCCGGAGAAAAACCGCACAATGCAAGGCCCTCTTCGAATCCTGCATCTTTCTTTTCCTCCGTTGACTTTGTCATCAGTCTGTATGTTTTTCATGGTGCGTCGCTCGCGCCCGCACGATTGCCGCCTTGCCAAAACAAGGCGCGCATACCGGAGGGCCTTTTTATATGGTTATGAATAGAATCGGCAATTTTGTAATACCTGTAGACCGGAGACGGACGGGCAATCGCAATCCGGCGCTATGCGCGCATTTTCCCGTGCGCGGTCAGCGCGTCGGTTCCATGCATATGACCGGTTGCAAGCAAAATGATCCACTCCATAGGCACGGCCTCTCGCAGGCGACCTCTTTATCATCGTCGCACGCGCAGACGTGCCGCGCGGCATTACCCGTCGGCGGAAACCTTCCTATGTTCATCCGGCCACCATCGGCACTTTTTCAAATCCACAGCGCCGCTTTCTTTCAGCGGCACACCCTCGGCGCGCAAAAGATTGCGCTGCTCGGGCCAGCCCGGCGCTGTATTGCCGCCCGCGTTCACCACGCGGTGGCAGGGCAGTCCCTCCGGCGCGTAGCGCAGCGCGCGGCCCACGCGGCGGGCATTGCCCGGCCTTCCCAGCAGCAGCGCTATCTGGCCGTAAGTTATGACGCCGCCCGCCGGAACGGCGGCAACCAAGCCGTATACCTGCCCGTCAAACTCCGCATCAACCGTCATAGCGCCCAAGTTTCATCGCTCGCTCGATGAAGTAGCGGTAGGTGGAAATATCCACCGTGCAGGGAATGGAGTGATCCGAGTGCAGACAATAGCCGTACCCTTGCTTTACGATCGGGATTTTCGCCTCCAACTCGCGGTCTACGCGCGCGAGGTCGTTCGGATACAGTTCGCGCACGTCGATGCCTCCCATCAGGCTCAGGCGGTCGCCGTACTCCTTGTGAATGCGTAAAAGATCCATGCCCGCCTTGACCTCGATCACCTGCAAACAGTCGATGCCCGCCTCCACCATGCCCGGCAGAAGCTTCTCCACCATGCCGCAGGAGTGCATCACCACCGGAAGGCCCAGCGAATGCGCGTAGGCGATCGTGCGGGTGTGCGCGGGCTGAAGCAGCTCTTTATACATGGCGGGAGACATAAACGGCCGGCCCAAAAAGCCCATATCTTCATAATACCAGATGCCGTCGGGCTTGCCTTCCTTTTCGAATAAAATCTCCTGCAGAGCGAGGTTTAATTCCGCGTAGGTGTTGGACATATCCAGCACCCAATCAGGGTCGAGCGCCATGCCCGCGAGCATGTGCTCGTGCCCGCACACCGGATGCATGCACTCAAACGAATTCACCCCACTCCAGAAGAAAAAACGGTTGTTCTTTCGGCAGGCCTCTTTCTTCTGGCGATACGCCTCAAAGTTGATGCGGCGCGGGTCGGGCGTAAGCTTGGGCTTGATAAACTCCTCCCACGCGTCGCGTTCTTTTACGAGAAAATCTACGTGTTCCGGGGTGGTGTCGTGCAATTTGTGCCGGCGCAAAAGCGCTCCGTTGCCATCCCTGACGAGCCGCGTCTCCTCGTTTTCTTCCACCACTTCGGGCACAAAATCGAGATCCGCAGTGTAGGTAAACGCCCAGCACTCGTCCATATCGAAGTGAAAGATATCCGCAAACGGCACGTCCGCAGGCACCCAGCCCTTTTTCGTCCACTCGCTGTGCGTGTCGTTCCAGAAGTGCTCAAACAGCGCGATGCGGTCGATCGGCTGCCGCTTAAGCATATTCGCAGTGCGCTCGATGCCGGTCATCTCCTGCATGGAAATCCCCCTCGCTCTTCGTAAATGGGTACATGACTTTGAGCGCAGTATACCACGTTTTAGCCGGGCTTTGATACCGTTTCCATGGAATTTGTTGCCGCATCGCCCCGGGCGTGCTACAATCGCCAAAAAGGGGGAGTATGCCGTGAAACAAGCGACCTTGATCGTGGATAGGGATTATGCGATCGGCGCGGTGGACCGCCGCGTGTTCGGCTCGTTTATCGAGCACCTTGGCAGGGCCGTATACTCGGGCATTTACGAGCCTGGCCACCCCACCGCGGACGCACTGGGCTTTCGCAAAGACGTGCTTGCGCTGGTGAGCGAGCTCGGGGTACCGCTGGTGCGCTACCCGGGCGGCAATTTCGTATCCGGCTACAATTGGGAAGACGGCATTGGCCCGCGGGACAAGCGCCCCCGCCGGCTCGACCTTGCGTGGATGACGACCGAGACGAACCAGGTGGGCGTGGACGAGTTTGCCGCGTGGGCCCAAGAGGCGGGCAGCGAGGTGATGATGGCCGTCAACTTGGGCACGCGCGGCCCGGACGACGCGCGCAGGCTCGTGGAATATATGAACCACCCCTCCGGCACCGAGCTTTCGGATCTACGCCGCAAAAACGGCTATGCCAAGCCCTGGGATGTAAAGCTGTGGTGTCTGGGCAATGAAATGGACGGCCCGTGGCAGATCGGCGCCAAGACAATGCGCGAATACGCGCGAACCGCCAAAGAAGCCGCCAAGGCGATGAAATGGGTCGATCCTACCATCGAGGTGGTGGCGTGCGGCTCGTCAAATTCCTCTATGCCCACGTTCGCAACGTGGGAGGCCGAGGTGCTTACGGAGGGTTACGAGCAGATCGACTATATCTCGCTGCACACGTACTACGGTAACCGGGATGCGGACACGGATAATTTCCTCGCGCGCACGGTGGATATGGATGCGTTCATCAAATCCGTCGCGTCGGTTTGCGACTACGTCAAGGCCAAAAAGCGCGGAAAAAAAGACATTCAGCTCTCGTTCGACGAGTGGAACGTATGGTACCATTCCAACGCCGAATCCGAAAAGCTGATGGGCGACCCCGCCACCCGGTGGGGGCAGGCGCTGCCGATCCTGGAGGACATGTATACCTTTGAGGATGCTCTTTTGGTGGGGCTTATGCTCATTACGCTGCTCAACAACGCCGACCGCGTGAAGGTAGCGTGCCTGGCGCAGCTTGTGAACGTGATCGCGCCGATCATGACCAGGCCCGGCGGGGCAGCGTGGCGGCAGACGATCTTTTATCCGTTCATGCAGGCCTCGCTCTACGGGCGCGGCACGGCGCTGCGCCCTGTGCTCGTGTGCGACAGGCGCGATACGAAGGACTTTTCCGGCGTGCCCATGGTAGACTCCAGCGCCGTGCTGGGCGAAGACGGGAGTCTTACGGTTTTTGCCGTCAACCGCGACCTAAACGAGGATGTTCTGCTCGCCGCCGATCTGCGCGCGTTCGGCAAACTTCGAGCCGCGGATCACTCGGTGCTATGTCACGACGACCTAAAGGCGGCAAACACCGAGGCGAACCCCGGCAACGTATGCCCCGCGCAGGGCTCCGGGGTGAAGATGGACGGGAGCAAGATCGAGGTTCTGCTCAAAGCCAAGTCGTGGAACGTTATAAGGTTTGCGCCGGAAAAATAGTCGGTTACAGGTTTTTGCAATCGTACTGCGGAGGCGGCTTGCAAAATGCAAACCGCCTTCGCCTTTCCCAAGCGGATCTAGAGCGCGCGCAGCACTTCGTGCCGGGCTAAATCCTCGGCAATGCCGGAGGCCACGCTGTTAATAAGCTCTTCCTTACGCACCCACCGGTATGCATCGTGTTCGGGTGAAAGGGCGACGCCCCTCTCGTCCGCGCCGCACAAGTACGAGAGCAGCACCGCCTGTTTGCATGCGTTCACCATGAACGACACTGCATATAAAAGCTTGCATGGCCGGATGGAAAGACCGGTTTCCTCCCGGACTTCGCGCGCGAGCGCCTCCTGAAGATCTTCCCCAAATTCCACCTTGCCTCCGGGAAACTCCCATGTACCCGGGCTCACATCGTCCCGGGCGGATCGCTTCATCACAAGATAGGTTTCTCCATAACGGACGACCGCCGTAACGACGGCGATCGTCTCTTGCGCAATCTTCAATTTATATCTCCCCTTGCACCGTCGCCGCACCGCGCTCAATCGCGCGCGCGCCTTCGCCTGTCGTTGCGCTTGTCTTGGTACATCGCCTCGTCGGCGTCTTTAATCAGCGAGGTAAGGTCTTCTTCCCGGCGGTATTTCGTGGATGCCCCAAGCGCGATGTTGGGCGTAACGCTCAGGCCCGTATACGCCGCCGCGCCCATGCGCACCGCTCGGATGGCCTCCTGAGCCCGCACCTCGTCCGCATGCGGAAGCACCAATACGAATTCATCGCCGCCGATGCGCGCGGCCAGCCCATCAGAGGGCGCCTCGCGCTTGAGGATATCGGCGACCGCACACAAGAGCTTATCGCCCTCTTCGTGCCCGAATTGATCGTTCACCATCTTCAGGTTGTTTACATCGCCCACAATGACCGAAAGCGGCAGGTATTCAGGCCCGTCGAGCTCTTCGATCGATTTTTCGTACGCCCTACGGTTGCCGATGCCCGTGAGCGCATCCACCCCCACGCTTTGCTCGAGCCTGTCGATCAACGTGCGCGCCTGCGTGTCGTCGTTGAGCGATACATAGCTGCCGATCTTTGCGCCGCTCGCGTCCTTGAGCACGCTCTCGGTCAGCGAAAACACGCCTTGCCTGCCTTGGATCGTCACCAGAACATCGCGATCGCTGTCCCAGCGGCCTTCGATAAACTTCCCCCCGTTTAAGCTGAGCGCCCGTTCAATGAGCGTATCAAACGCCATGCCCACCGGATCGCCGACGGCCAGCGCGTCGCACCAAGCCTGCGCCGTCCGGTTCATTTCCAACACGATTCTATCGGCATCCAGGATGAAAATGCCCGTTTGCATCGTGTGGAAGATCTCGTTATGCGCCATGTGCAAATAGTCGCTCGTGCGCGAATTGCTCATCGCCCAGTACAGGAATAGCAGGTTAAATGAGAGGGTAATGGGGGTAATATCCAGCCTTGAGCCCTCTTGAAAAAAAACGATGAGTACGTTGGCGGCAATCGTGAGCAACGATCCTACCAGCAGAACGTATAAGGGCACGCGGTACACCTTTGGCGTCTTGCGGATGTTGACCGCAACCAGCAGCGATGAAAAGAGCGTAAGCGCGTATGAATAGATGGTGTGCACCCAGAACCACAGTTCGTTGGAAGCCTCAATCCTGCGGCCCCCTTCTTCGATAAGTCGTACTTCCGTGCGGAATAATCCATGCAGCGGGTTGGTAACCGCAAGAATGGTAGTAACAAGGGGAATCACACACAATAGGACGCCGATGCTCCTGAGTCGCCATCTTTCGATATGCAAAAAGCGTGTGGCAAAAAACAGCATCGCCACCGGCGCGAAAGCTACGCCGGCATATTTTGCATCATAGAAAAAAACGGCCATCTCTGCATGGGGAACGATCAGCGCCAAAATGTTGCATAAAAGCCACCACGCCAGGCTCAGGCACAGCGCGATAAAGCTCGGCCCCGAAGGCGCCTTTCGGTACTGCAGCGCGGCAAAAACGCCCAGCCATACCGTTATGATTCCGGAAATAGCATATAGGGTAACAATCTGTAGCGCCGTCATCGCGCCACCTCATTCAATCGTATTTGCATGTTGAATGAAAACCAGTGTTTAGAATGATTACAGATTATTATATCACCGAAAAATGAAAAATACAACGCGCATGGGCAAAATCCCCTTATGCGCAAAGGGTTTTGGGCCCGAGCAAAGAACTATTTGTACAAGAAAAC
Organism: Eubacteriales bacterium; assembly: GCA_031551255.1. Classification (GTDB taxonomy): domain Bacteria; phylum Bacillota; class Clostridia; order Christensenellales; family UBA1750; genus JAVBNW01. The sequence continues at coordinate 8,382 of JAVBNW010000039.1, forward strand.
GTTTAATGCGGCGCGAAGAATTACGGCAGGAGGAGATCGCATGTACGCATCGGTAAACCAGTGGTCCTTCGGGGAGGCGATGTCCGCCGCCTCGTGCCTGGAGGCGGCCGGCAAGCTCGGCTTTGCGGGTTTTGAAGCGGCATTCAACGAAAGCGGCCCGCTCTCTTTCGAGGATTTTGAAAAAGATGCCAAGGCCTTGCGCAAAAGGGCGGACGAGCTCGATGTACGTCTTCCCTCCCTCGCAAGCGGCCTGTACTGGAAGTATCCGTATTCCAGCGAAGACGCGAAGATTCGAGAAAAGTCACAGGCGATCACAAAGCGGCAAATCGACTGCGCGGCTCAAATGGGCGCGCCCGCCATTTTGGTGGTGCCGGGCACGGTGGGCAAGGGCTTTTTCGGCACGGGCGTCCGTTACCGCGATGCCTACGCGCGCGCGCAGGAGGCGCTCTTTGCGCTGGAACCCTACGCGCGCTCGGCGGGCATCACAATCGGCGTGGAAAATGTTTGGAACAACTTCCTGCTTTCGCCCGCGGAAATGGCGGCCTTCCTCGATGAGATCGGCTCGCCGTTCATCAAATGCTATTTCGACGTGGGCAATGTAATTCTATACGGCGAGAGCGCCGATTGGATTGAGACGCTGGGAAGCCGCATCGCCTGCATTCATGTCAAAGATTTCAGGCGCGCGGTGGGGAACGAATCGGGCTTTGTACCGCTTATGGAGGGCGACGTCGACTGGCCCGCCGTTATCCCGGCGCTTGGGGCCGCGGGCTTTGACGGCGCGCTGACCGCCGAGGTAGGCCCGGTAAAGTATGATCCCATCTTTGCCGCGAAGCAGGCGGCACTTGCGCTTAGCACCATTTTGGCCATGCGCCAATAGGCGAGGAGGAGTTACCATGCTAAGAGTCGGCTTAATCGGCCTTGGCGCCATGGGGCGCGGACACCTTGAGGTATATCAAAAGCTCGAAAAAGAGGGCTACCCCGTCGAGCTGGTGGCGATTTGCGACGTCGACCCCAAGCGCTTTGAAAACGCGGCGGTGGATTTTAACCTTTCCATCGGCGGCAGCAACGAGGGCCTTGGCAAGTATAAAAAGTACGACGACTATAAAAAGATGATCGCCGAGTGCAGCCTGGACTATATCGACTGCGTGCTGCCGATCTACCTGCACGCGGAATGCGCGGCGTACGCGATGGAGCATGGGCTTGACGTGCTGTGCGAAAAGCCCATGGCGCTGAACGTTAAGCAGTGCGACAAAATGCTCGAAGCCTCGGAGCGCACCGGAAAGCGCCTGATGATCGCCCAATGCCTGCGCTTTTGGCCGGCCTACGAAGAGGTAAAGCGCATCATCGCAAGCGGCGAGTGGGGCGCGTGCATCAGCGCAGATTTTTTCCGGGGCGGCTCGACGCCCCGCTGGAGCTACCAGAACTGGCTGCTTACGAAAGAAAAATCCGGCGGGGTGGTCATCGACCAGCACGTGCACGACGTCGATACCATCCACTGGTTCTTCGGCATGCCCGATTCGGTGCGTTCCCTGGGGCGCAACGTATTTCCGGGCAGCGGCTACGACGCGGTATCCACGTTGTACGGCTATTCGGACGGCAAAGTCGTCACCGCGCAGGACGACTGGAGCATCAACGGCGGAGACTTCGGCTTTGAGATGATCTTTCGCATCAATTTCGAAAAGGGCATGGCGATCCTCAGGCCCGGCGGGTTCGAACTACATCCTGTGGGCGGCGAGCGCATCGCGCCCGAGCTTTCGAAGGAAAGCGCGTATCAGCGCGAGATCAAGTACTTTTGCGAATGCCTGGAATCCGGCGCGCCGTTTGATCGCTGCCCTCCGTTTTCTACCCGCGAAACGCTGCGCATCGCCCGCGCCGAAATCGAATCCATCGACCGCGGCGGCGAAAAGGTTCTTCTATAACGATGCCCAATTTTACGCGAGCCCAGCTCGACGCCATCCAGGCGCGCGGCGAAAACCTGTTGATATCCGCCGCGGCGGGCTCGGGCAAGACGGCGGTGCTGGTAGAGCGCATCGTGTCGCTGCTTGCGCAGGGCGCGTCGCTCGAAGGCATGCTGGTAGTTACCTAC
>JAVBNW010000089.1:0-42782 GCA_031551255.1 Eubacteriales bacterium
CCGCGCAGATCCACCTTGCGCGCCTCGATTTGAGCGACGGTCGTCATATCCACATTGCGGGCGATGCGCACGGGCTTGAGAAGATACGCGTTGTTGAGCCATTCTTCCCAAATGGCGAGCACCTTGCGGGCATCTTCCCAGGCCATATCCTCGATGCCGTATTTCCCGAGCAGTTTTTCGTAGGCGCCCTCCGCATCCAGGCTTTCCGCCTCTTTTTTCGTAAAACCGAAGTTGCCCATCCACATCGCCTTGCGCTTGGCGGCGACCTCGTCGTTGCTGGTGCGCCAATTAAAGGTAAGGGCTCCCCGGTCGTTCTGCTCGATGGAAAACACGTCCACAGTTTTGCCCCGGTTCGTCTCGACGATGTCGATCACGTTAAGGAGCACCTGCGTATATTCTTTTTTTGCGTCGGCAGTATTGGACTCGCTGTAAAACTCAATGTCAAAACTGGGCATATCGTACGCGAGCACGAGCCCGTTGCGGTCGGTAATTTTGCCGCGCGAACCCGTGGTGGTGATCGTCCGCATTTTTTTATCTTCCGCGCTGACGAGGTTTTCCTCGCCTGAGCGCACCTGCAGGTTGAGCAGTTGGATGATGATGATCAAAAACAGCACGATAACGATACCCGCCACCGCCAACAGGCGAACTACGGAAACAGAACTCTTTTGCATGCATTCACCTCTTATCGTCACCGAAGACCGACCCCGACGGAAGCAGGGTGATCTTGGAAAGCGCCCCCACCGCCTGGTACAGCGGCAGCATCAGCAAAACGGTATATACGCCGCCGAGCATGAGCTTACCCATCACGACCGAAAAGTCGATCTCCACCCGGCTTAGATAAAGATAGGACAGCGTGATCAATTCCTTGAGCGTAAAGCCCGCAAAACACGCGACCGAGGGCAGCAGCAGCCTGTCAAAGGGCAGCCGGCTCGCGATAAAGCCGATGAGCACGCATACCACCAGATATTCGAGCGCGTAGAAACCGGGCGACATGAACATAAGGTCGAGCATGAGGCCGGTAAGGGCGCCCATAATGCCGCCCACCACGGGGCCCAGCGTCGCCGACAGGCACACAAGCAGCGCGCAGACGAGATCCGGCTGGACGCCGAAGGGATTCACGCGGGGAAGCAGCGTCGTCTGCAGGATGACCGACAGATACAGCATACCGGAAAAAATTGCATACTTCATGGCACGAGCTCCTCGGGCAGGGCCTCGCGCGCATTCAGCAGCACGATGACCTCCTCCACATGGCGAAAGTTGACCGCCGGGGTTACAAGGGCGTAGCGCTCGGCCGCCATATCGCGGCTTAGGCCCTTGATCTGCCCGATGAGCAGCCCCTTGGGGAAAATGCCGTCCAGGCCGCTGGTTAAAACCCTGTCGCCGGGCTGATACTCCGCCTCTTGCGGCAAATAGCGCATGATGAGCGCCTCGTCCTGTTCGTTGAGATATAAATTGCCGCTGACGATGCCGTCATCCCTCGTGCGCTCGATGAGCCCGGCCGCGGAGCTGCGGCCGTCTACGATGGTGATGACCGTCGCATAGCTGTCATACACTTCGCTGATCCTGCCCACGAGGCCGTCCGCGTTGATCACGGGGTCGTCCTTTTGCACGCCGACGCTTGCGCCGATATCGATCGTAAAAGAAGAAAACCAATTGCCCGGGCTCATCGCAACCACCTTGCCAAGAACCCGCTCTCCCGACTCAAACTCTTCTACCCTGCCCAAAAGGCTGCTTAGGCGCTGATTTTCACGGCGCAGCTCGTCCATCTCGGTCAGCATCGCGCTCAGCTCTTTGTTATCCTCTAAAAGCTTTTGATATTCCGCATCCAGGTCGCGCTCGTAGGCCATATTCAGGAAATATTTCTGAGTATTCTGCACGGTATTCGTGGCAAACTTCTGAATGGGCACAAATACTACGCGCACCACCGTATCTAAAAAGGGAATGCGAAATATACCGGTCGCCGTCAAAATAAGCAACACGGCGGTCAGCACGACGCATCCGGATAGGATCAGGATGCGAGGCGGTCTCGTCATTCGCTTTCGCAAGCCATAGCTCCTTTTCTCTCTGTATCTATTGCCGGTGCCTGGCCGCGCGTCTATTCCTCGCCGGCCGGCTCCATCGCGCGCCGCAAAATGGTCATATCCTCTACCATGCGGCCCGCGCCCATTACCACGCAGTCCAGCGCGTTGTCCGCCACGATGGCAGGCATGCCCGTTTCCATGGAAATGAGCATGTCGAGCCCGTGCAACTGGCCGCCTCCGCCGGTGAGCACGATGCCGCGCTCCATGATATCCGCGGCGAGCTCGGGCGGGGTGCGCTCCAGGCAAGCTTTGATCGCATCCAAAATGGAGTGTACCGGTTCGCGCAGCGCCTCTTGCACTTCGTCGGAGCTGATTTCGATGGTCTGCGGAAGGCCCGTCATCAGATCGCGCCCGCGCACCACCGATTTTTCAATGCGATTGGTGCGGATGGCCGAGCCGATGTCGATCTTAACCTCTTCCGCCGTCCGCTCGCCCACGAGCAGATTGTGCTCTCGCTTGATGTAATTGACAATCGCCTCGTCCATTTTATTTCCACCGATGCGGATCGAGCGCGCGGTAACGATGCCCCCGAGCGACAATACCGCAACCTCGCTGGTTCCGCCGCCTACGTCCACCACCATAGAGCCGGTGGCATCCTGCACGGGCAGCCCCGCGCCGATGGCCGCCGCCATGGGCTCCTCGACGATATAGGCGGTTCGCGCCCCCGCCGAAAGCGTGGCCTCGTGCACCGCGCGACGCTCTACGGGCGTAACACCGCAAGGCACGCACACCACCACGCGCGGCTTGAAGATCGGCAGCGATGTGCCGTGCGCCTTGCGAATAAAGTGCTTAAGCATGATCTCCGTCACGTCAAAATCCGCGATAACGCCGTCGTGCATCGGGCGGAGGGCCACGATGTTGCCGGGCGTGCGCCCGATCATGCGCTTGGCATCCTCACCGACGGCCAGCACGTCGCGACGCGCGTCGTTACGCACCGCCACCACGGAGGGCTCGCGCAACACGATGCCCTTTCCGCTAACATAAACCAAAATATTCGCAGTTCCAAGGTCGATGCCTAAATCTCGTGAAAATCCCAGCGGCATAAATAAGCTCCTTCCGCGTTACCATCTTTTGCATCATCCGCGTGCTTTGCGGCAAATTTCTAATGGATTTCCTCAAACTATGTTGCCCGCATAGAGCTAAGAGTAAACGCCTGGGCAATCGCCGAAAAAATGAGCATGCTGGATTCGCAAACGGCGCTTCCTCGCGGCGCGGAGCCACGTGAAAAGCGGCAAAGGCTACGGCGTACATTCGCTTTCTTCGCCAACCTCGGCAAGCATGCGGGCAAGGCGGCAAAGCGGCAGGCCGACGATTGCATAATAGTCTCCTTCTATGCGGTCGATCATCGCCGCGGCGCGGCCCTGAATGCCGTATGCGCCGGCCTTGTCCATCGATTCACCGCTTTTTACATACCGCTCGATCATCGCATCCGAAAGTTCGATAAAATGCACGCGCGCCGTTTCCACGGCCAGAAGCGGCTCGCGCCCGTTTGCGACGACGGCTACGCCCGTATGCACGCTGTGCCATCCTCCTAAGAGCGCGCGGAGCATTTCCCTTGCATGCGCGGCAGAGCGCGGCTTGCCAAAGACGGCTCCGTCCCTTTCCACCAAAGTATCGGCTCCGACTACGGTAAAGGAGCCGCTCATTGCCCGGGAAACGCAAAACGCCTTGCGCAGCGCGAGCTCTCGCGCCATCTCGGCGGCGCTCCCCCGGCAAGTTTCGTCACAATTCGGCACGACGATCTCGAAGGGAATATCGAGCATGCGCATAAGCTCGATTCTTCGCGGGGATTGCGACGCAAGGATCAATCTCACAACTTCAGCGAAATCAGCAGCGCAACGGCGATGCCGATGATGCCGCCGATATTGATGGTAAGCACCGCGCCAAACGTCAGCGCGACAAAGGTAAGATCCAGGGTAAAGGGCGCGCCGGTCGTTCCGATGGAGACGCTGTGTGTAAGCAGCGAGGGCAGCACCCCTGAAAGCATGGACCAAAGCGCGCTCCCGATCAGAGCGCCGGCGATACACAGCAGCAACACCAGCCATACCTTGCCTTTCCGGCGCATGGCGCATCCCCCCCACCGTGTTACTTTGACGGCAGCTTGTCCCAATGAGCGACGGCGGCATGCGCCGCCATTGTCCATAGATTGGTTCTCACCATCGGACAGATCCGGTTAGGTCAGTATAACACAAAGTGCCATATTTACCTAAGCATATAACGAGAGTCGATATGTGTCGGTTACCGCGATATGGCAATGCATTGCCGGGCATTTTGCGCCAAAAAGCCCGATAGCCGCATATTTTCGGCGAGATGTTATGAAGGACCCATTAATTTGTCGTGCAATTTTTGTATTGCCTTGGTTTCGATGCGGCTGACATAGCTTCTAGAAATGCCCAGTTCCTTTGCCACTTCTCGCTGGGCCCTGATGATGCCGTCGTCCATGCCGTAGCGAAGCCGCATCACCAATTGCTCGCGGCCGTCCAAGTCAGCATCGATCATCTTGCCGATCCTATCCGCCTCAAGCCTCTTTTCCACCTGCTCAATGACGTCCTCGCCGTCAAAGGGCAAAATGTCCATCAGGCTGATTTCACAGCCGTCCTTATCCGTTCCAATCGGCTCGGACAGCGATACCTCGCGCTTGAGCCGCCGGTTGGAGCGAATCGTCATCAAAATTTCGTTGTCGATGCATCTTGCGGCATAGGTCGCAAGCGCCGTGTTGCCCGTGCGGTAGGTGGATACGGCCTTGATTAAGCCTATGGTGCCTATGGAAATCAGATCCTGCATATCGATGCCGGTATTCTGGTATTTTTTTGCGATGTGCGCGACAAGGCGCTGGTTGTGCTCAATCAGCTTAGCCCTGGCATCCTCGTCGCCCTGTTTCATGCGTTCAATGCACGCCTCCTCCTCGGCAGGCGGCAACGGCTGCGGAAAGGATTTCCTTTCGGATATGTAAGAAAAAAAGAAAAAGAATTCGCGCAGGGCTATTAGAAGCGTTTCCAGCATGCGGGCACCTCCTCATGCCCTCATAGTATGCAAAGACTGCTTGCCCCGTGTTTGTCCCCCTGCCGGATCGAAACCAAAACAAACGCAGCCCGGTTCGCATATGCTCCGCCACACCACCCGCCATACAAAGATCATCGTTTTTTATCGGTAATCTATAGTGCATACGCTTATGCTCCTGACAAGCAAAATTTCCATATGAATGCTTGGGATATACAAGTTTTCGCATTTTGGTATTACAGGTTATATGCTATAATCGTTGCATGCCACGGAGGTGAAGTCATGCGCATGCTCAAATCGAACTACAAGCCCTTTATCATTCGATAAGCCATAAAGAGTAGGCGATAGCCCTAAGCAATCCGGAAGGGTCTCCACCCTTTTGTTGTTGCGCTCTTTATGGCTTTTTTCTGCCCATAAGGAGCGCATCGCGCTCCGATTGTCGCGCAATGCGGAAAAATCGGAGGGATTGTCATGTTTAAAGGTTTGTGGTTTTTTATAGTTTTCGGCTGGAGGCATGAGAAGAGATACATCATTTATCTCGTGCTCAACCAGTTCATCTCATCCATGATTCCCCTCGTAGCGGTCATCATGCCGCGCTATATCATCAACGAGCTGATGGGGGAACAGCGTCCGTTTCAGTTACTCCTATACATCGGCATTCTTGCCGGATATACCTTTGCGGCCAGCGCGGCATCCAGTTGGCTAGGATGGAGAAGCTTTACGCACCGCATCGCCAAAGTAGACTTGGCTTTCAATATGGCGATGCACGAGAGAACCGTAAAGGCGGATTATGCGAACATCGAAAGCAGCGCCTACCTGGAGATGAAGGAAAAAGCTGAAAAATTTTTGTTTGGAAATATGAATGGCTTCTCCTATGTGCTGGATAGAGCAGTGGCGGTCATCGGAAAATCGTTCACGATGATAGGCGTTGTTGCGGTAATCGCCTCGCTGCATCCAATGATGATGCTTCTATTCATCGCATTGGTGCTTGCGGCTAGCTTTGTCGAATCGCGTGTCCAGCGCAAACAGGCTGAGATGAACATCCAAATGCTGACCTTGAATCGCCGAACAGGTTATTACGGCGAGGTGCTCGAAAGCTTTTCGTACGGAAAGGATATCCGTGTGAACAACCTCGGCGATTGGCTGCTGGGCAGAGAGAAAGAGCATTGGGAACGCGGACATGAAATGTACATAACGAATAGCAACCTCGGCATAAAATCTGCGGTTTTCACCTCCTTTACAAGCCTGCTCCAACAGATACTTTCCTACGGATACCTCGCCGCGCAGGTGACGACGGGCGCGATTACAATCGGCGATTTTTCGATGTATGCAGGTGGCGTTGCGGCATTTTCCTCTGCCATGCGCGGCCTGATGCAGAACATCGTCGAGGTCGCTGAGTTTCGCAAATACTACACCGCTATCGAGGAATATCTGAACATACCGGCCAAGATGCGCGAGGGGCGGCGCCTGCCTATACCCGAAGGCGAACACCGCATCGAGTTCCGTGACGTCTCGTTTTCCTATCCCGGACAAACCGGTTATGCCCTTAGCCACATCAACATCACGCTGAATCCTGGTGAAAAGATTTCGGTCATCGGCGAAAACGGCGCGGGTAAGAGCACGTTCATCAAGCTGCTTTGTCGCATCTACGATCCGACCGAGGGGATGATCCTTATCGACGGTATGGATATCCGCGACATTGATTACGACCAGTATATGGCGCTATTTTCGACCGTTTTCCAAGATTATAGGCTCTTCGCGCTGTCGCTCAAAGACAACGTGGCCCTTGCGAAAAGCGATGCGGTCGATGATGCCGCGGTCGAGGAAGCTTTACGCAAGGCAGGGTTTGGCGAAAAACTTGCCGACCTGCCCAAGGGCATTAAGACCCTCGTCTATCGCAACTTTGATGGCGAAGGTTTCGAACCCTCCGGCGGCGAGGGGCAAAAGATCGCTTTGGCGCGGGCACTGTTTAAGGACGCGCCGATCGTAGTCCTCGATGAGCCCACCGCCGCGCTCGATCCGCGAGCGGAGTATGAGATGTATCAACACTTCAATGAGCTCGTCGCCAATAAAACCGCGGTCTATATTTCGCATCGGCTTTCCAGCGCGCGGTTCTGCGACAGGATCATCGTCTTTGCCGGCGGGGAACTCGTCGAGGACGGCACGCACGACATACTCATGCGGCAAGGCGGGCGCTATGCCGAACTCTTCAAAATGCAGGCGCAATACTACGAAGACGACGCCGGCGCGTCTAATGCAAAGATGTAAATACTATCTACCGACTGCCAAAACCCTTTGTTATAGCGAGTTTTGAGGAAAGCCTGCATAGTCGCCGAGGGGCAAAACAAGGGCGGCCGGCGGAAAACCCGCACGGCCGCCTTTGCTTTATATAAAATACGATATCGCCGGTCTTGATAGAATACATTTTTTTCGCAGCGCCGTCCGGCATGCGGTTTCCGGTGTACGCTTTATTTAGCCTCGTTTTTCTCCTGCGCGAGCGGCAGCACCACGGTAAACACCGAGCCCTCGCCATAGGTCGAAGAAACGTCGATGCGCCCGCCGAGCTCGATGACGATGTGCTTGACGATCGCAAGCCCAAGCCCCGTACCGCCCATCGATCGGGAACGCCCCTTGTCGACCCTGTAGAAACGCTCAAACAGCCTGGGTATGCTCTCCTGTTCGATGCCGATTCCGTCGTCCTTCACGCGCAATACAAGCTTTTCGTCCTCTACGTCGACCGACACCGCCACATGCCCGTCGTCGGGGGTATACTTGATCGCGTTGTCGATCAGGTTGATCAAAATTTGCTTGAGCTTATCCTCGCTGGCCACGACGCTCACGCCGCGGCTTTGGTCCTCCAGATGAAGCTGGATATTTTTCTCCTTCGCGGTGGACTGCAAAAGCTCGCACATCTGGCGCACATAGGGCGCGAAGGGAATCGGCTCGTTTGCGTCGCGCTTTTTTCCGGATTCGAGCGATGAAAGGCTCAGAACATCGTCGATCAAACGCGTAAGCCGCTCCGCCTCCATGGAAATGATCGATAAAAAGCGCATCGCGGAATCCCTATCGTCGATGGCGCCTTGCTGGAGCGTCTCGACAAAGCCGCGTATGGATGTCAGCGGCGTCTTAAGCTCGTGCGTCACGTTCGCGACAAAATCTACACGCACGTTCTCAAGGCGCCTAAGCTCGGTAATATCTTCGATTAAGGCGAGCGCGCCGATAGATTGGTTTTCGTGAACCAGCCCGGTAATGTAAAGCCTAAGCAGCCTGTTTTCCTTTTCGATGCGCACGGGCAGATCGGCCGTGTACATTTCTCCCTGCTCCATCGCCGCGGCCAAGTGGCTTTCGAGCTTGGCGTTGCGCGTAGCGTCGAGCACATACATGCCGTACGGGTTGCCATGAACCTCAAACATCGCGCGCGCCACGGGGTTTAAGCGTATTACGTGCATCTGCTCGTCCACCGCTATCAGGCCGTTGCGCATCGCGTTGACGATAGACTCCATTTCGGCGCTGCGGTGGTTGAGCTGTTCGATCGTCTCCTGAAGCCGCGCGGCCATGGAGTTAAACTGATATTCCAGGCTTCCCAGCTCATCGCGCGAGCGCACGCGCACGCGCCTGTCGTAATGCCCGGCGGTAATCTCCATGGAGGCGGTCGTCAGCTCCTGCACCGGCTTTAGAATCGAGCGGGAGATCAGCATCGTAAACACCAAAACCGCTATGGAAACCCCGGCAATCATCCAACGGATCGGGCTGCCCTGCGGCGAAAACAGCAAGGATTCGCCGGCGGCAAAAAGCGCAAGCTCTCTCTCGCCGTCGGCGAGGGGAACGGCGCAAAAATCCGCGCGCGCGGGTAAGCGCGATGCCTGCGTCGCATCTCTGATAGCAAGGGTATAGCCTTCCTGCGCGGCAAGATGCGCAAGCTCGTCTTGCTCTACCCCTTCATCCGCCAGGGATGCCAATAGGCGGCACGACGCTTGAAGCGCCTGCCGCCTGTTGTTTTTATCGACCGCGTTCACGGCGGAAACCGCCAGCAAGATGACCGCCAGCGCAAAGAAAAGCGTAAGCAGCGCAAGCCGCCGGTTCATTGGCCGTCTTGTTCCCTATCGACAAAGCGATAGCCAACCCCACGCACCGTTTCGATGTATGTTTCATCGCCCAGCTTCTGCCGAAGGTGGCGGATGTGTACGTCCACCGTGCGCGTTTCGCCGTAGTATTCGTAGCCCCAGATGCGATCGAGCAGATAATCCCTGGTAAGGACCTTGCCACAACTTAGGATCAGCACTTTGAGAAGCTCGAATTCCTTCAAGGTAAGCCCCAGCTTCTCGCCGCCCTTAAAGGCCTCGTAGTTGGCAATGTCCACCATGATATCGCCGGCGTAGACCGTTTGCGGGTCGGTCTCGGGCACGGAGGCCGAGCGACGCAAAAGAGCCTTCACGCGGGCGACCAGCTCGCGCACGGAAAACGGCTTGGTGATATAGTCATCCGCCCCAAGCTCAAGGCCGAGCACCTTGTCTACCTCGTCGCCCCGAGCCGTGAGCATGATGATGGGTATGTTCGCAGTGAGCCTGTCGCCCTTGAGGCGGCGGCAAACCTCCAGGCCGTCGATGCCGGGCAGCATGATGTCCAGCAACACGAGGTTGGGCTGCTCAGCTTCGCAGATCTTCAGCGCATCCTCGCCGGTAGCGGCGGTGAGCACGCGGTACCCCGCTCCTTTGAGGTTGAAGGTGACAAGTTCGATGATATGCGCCTCGTCGTCGACGGCCAAGATGGTTTCATTCGGCATGTTGTTCCCTCCCCTGGCGCGTAGGCGCCGCACTTTCGTTGAGCAATCCCTTGAGCTCATCCATGAAGGTATTGATATCGCGAAATTGTCTGTAAACCGATGCGAACCTGACGTAGGCTACTTCATCCATGCGCTTGAGCCTCGTCATGACCATCTCGCCGATGGCCTCGGAAGAGACCTCTTCCTCCAGCGAGTTGACCACCTGCATTTCGACGTCGTGCACGAGCGCGTCGACATCTGAACGCGCCACGGGGCGCTTTTCGCATGCCTTGATCACGCCGCGGCGGATCTTTTCCGGATCGAACGGCTCACGCCGCCCATCCTTTTTAACGACCATCGCGGGGATCGTTTCGATCTTTTCATAGGTGGTAAAACGACGAAGGCAGGCGACGCATTCGCGCCGTCTGCGGATCGCAACGCCGTCGTCTACCGGGCGGGAATCGAGCACACGGCTCTCGTTGCCGCCGCAATAGATACACTTCATCCGATGCACCCTTCGCGGAGAAATTTTGCTTCCGCCTCACATAGTATACGCCATTTTCATACAAACGTAAAGACCCTGTTCGGATTTCGCCAAAACCGTTACCGTTTCGTTGCGTGTTGTTGAACGAAAAAACCTGCTTGAACAGGCGAAGGGCAACCTGTGGGGTAAATTTTGTTTCCAAGGATTTCCGGGCATGGGGATGGACGCCACGACCCTTTCCATCCCCTGCCCGGAAAACGGCATGGGTAATCGCTTTCCCCGAGCCAGGCCCGTTAGGCGCCCGGGTGTACGGGCCATATGCCATCCACCTGTACGAGCACCGCGTCGTCTCCAATTTTAACGACCGCTCCCCAAGGGATTACATTGCCGGTGGGCTCTCCCCGAAACACCGCCGAAATGGAAAACGGCGTAGGCACCACGATGGCCAGAATCGTACCCCGCTCAACATCCAAATCCAAATCGACGATCGTGCCCAGCTTTTTCCCATCACAGATATTGATGACTTCCTTTTGTTTAAGGTCCGAATAGCGCATGAAAATCCCCCCTTATGCATTCTATGTGAAGATTTTCATATCCATGAAAGCCGCGTGCTTTGGGCGTTACCCGGGTAATGCATAGAAGGCGGCGACGGCCTCTCAGAGCGCCGTGCCCTTCGCTGGGGCAAACAATCCTTCCATTGGGGCGCCCTCAAGCTGCAAAAGACGTATCTTTTTATCGATGCCGCCCGCATAGCCCGTCAAACTGCCGCTTGCTCCAACGACGCGATGACAGGGAATGAGAATAGAAATGGGATTATGCCCTACCGCCCCGCCGACGGCCTGCGCGGATACAGGCTTTCCACCGGTCATTTCCTTAAGGCGCTTGGCGATGTCGCCGTACGTCGTCACAGTGCCATGCGGTATTTCACATAGAATTTTCCATACCAACTGTCGAAATTCGCTTCCTTTGGGAGCGAGCGGCGGCATAAACCCCGGCTTCTTACCGGCAAAGTATTCGCCGAGCCACGCGCGCACATCGTCAAATACCGGCACATGCTCTTGTGCTGCACCCACATCCAGCGTCGCGGCGAAATATTTCTGCCCTTCGTTCCAGAGGCCGGTGATACATTCGCCGTCGCTGGAAACCGTAAGCCCCCCCAGCGGTGATGATATTTTGCACAGATAGTTCATTTGTCCATCTCCTTTTGGGAATACTCCCTGCGATAGGCGCCGGGCGACATCCCTTCTTGCGCGGTAAAAAAACGGTAAAAAGAAGAAACCCCCTCAAAGCCGACCGCAAAGGCGATGTCGGCGATTCCCTCCCGCGTTTGGATGAGTTTTTCCTTAGCCGCGCAAAGGCGCATCGCACCCATATACTCGCGCGCGGTCACGCCATAGCGCTCTTTGAAGATCTCGCCTGCGCGGCGCTGCGTCACGCCGAGGTTTTTCATCTCGCTGTCGAGCGCCTGCCTATGCGCGAAGCATTGGTCCATCGCCGTCTTCATCTTCTCGGCGATCTCCTGCACCGGCCGGTACTCGAGCAAATCGGGCCTGCACCGCTTGCAAGGCCGAAAACCGGCTTCCCGCGCATCGGTTGCCGCGTCAAAAAACAACACATTGTCCCGCAAGGGCGGCTTGGATTTGCACGAGGGCCGGCAAAAAATCCCGGTGGATTTTACCGCATAGAAAAACGCGCCGTCGCAGGACGCATCGTTGGCGGCAACCGCGCTCCACTTTTCGTCGCCGGTCATGCCTTCACCCTCCTTTGCCCCGGGGCACAATCAGAAACTTCCACGATGGCTCCATTCGCAATCGTCCACAGATACAGGCTTGCGACCGTACCATAGGGGCTATATCTGCGCCGATAGATTTCAAACAACTCCTTGCCGATGGCCGGGCGGCGGTACAGCATGCGCATGCCGCGGTGAATGGCCAAATCCCCAAAGCTTAAGATATCGGGCCGCTGCATGCAAAACGTCATGATCATTTCGGCGGTCCAGACCCCAATACCCTTGAGCGCGCTTAGCTGGGCGATGACTTCGGCATCGCTCTTTGAGCGCAGCGTCTCTAGATCGAGTATCCCATCCGCAACCTTGTCGGCAAAGCTCTTCATGTACCCGGCCTTCCGAAACGTGATGCCGTGTTTTTGCAAGTCATCAATTGTGCACGCATCTATGGTTCGCGCGCTGATCTCGCCCAGCGCGTCGTTCATCCTTCGCCATACCGTCGCCTGCGCCGCGGTGGAAATCTGCTGGCCGACAATGTGGAATACGACCGAGGAAAACAGATCCTCCTGCACGCGGCGCTCGATGCGGCCGATTCTGTCGATCGCCGCCCCGAGGCGCTTGTCCCTTTTCGTTAAGTGCGCTATCTCCGCTTCGCCATATTGAAAGAACAAATCCATCACCGCCTGTCGCCATCATAGCAGAAATGGCAGTTTTTTTCTTCTCAGTTTGGGTTATTCAATTACGCCGATGTATGCTGCAATCACGGTTGCCAAAACGAACGCTCTGCATTACGATTTCCATGTGCTTACGACGATCACGCATGGACCCCTTTCTTATGCCTATCTCACATCCGCGCCGAACGCGCCCTCCAACAAAAACTAAAGTATTTGGTCGCACCATAATTTTGTCTATTTTAATTTAACTGACACTCTCCGAAATAATTCAATTTGTTTTACGGGTTGATGAAAATATCCGCGTTATCATACTTCACGGTATGGAGGTAGGACATGGCTATATTAACGTTCGGTGAAAAACTTGCCGATCTTCGCATCGCAAAACATCTTAAGCAGAGCGAAGTAGCAAAGGCCATCGGGGTCAATAAAGGAACCATTAGCGCCTACGAAGCCAACAGGTCGTATCCAAAGTATGAAAAAATCGTAAAAATCGCCGAATTTTTCGGCGTTTCTTACGACTACTTAATGTGCGAACAGGAATTCTCCAACCCCACAGTGGTGGATTTTGCGGAAGTGTATTCCGTTTTCCAAGGCGTTCCCTACACCTTGGGTAGCATCTACAATATATTGATCGGCCTTAATCAAGCCTCCAGAAACAAGCTGATTGATTTTTTACAGATCTTGGAGCAAAACCAGGCTGTCGATCTGGCTGCGCTGTTGCGGGTCATCGATGTGCTTCGGAATTTCAATGACTGAACGCAGACATCCCTCTTTGCAAGTTTTCACCAAAAACGCCGGCGTTGCTCTATTGCAAACCGGCGTTTTTGTTTGATTTGTCAAATCCAAATCTCGGGCGGCTTTATATATGCTTGCGCATGTGCCCCAAAGCCGTCTTTTCTAGCCTGGATACCTGCGCCTGGCTGATGCCCACCTCGTTGGCGACCTCCATCTGCGTCCGCCCCTCAAAGAAGCGCATGCGGATGATCTTCTTCTCGCGCTCGGACAGCCTGCGCATCGCCTCTCTAATCGCAATGCCGTTGATCCACTTATCGTCCAGGTCCTTTTCATCCTTGATCTGATCCATCACGTACATCGCGTCGCCGCCGCCGTCGTGATAGATCGGCTCGAAAAGGGAAATTGGGTCCTGAATCGCGTCCATCGCAAACACGACGTCTTCTTCCTTCATCTCGAGCTCTTTGGCGATTTCTTCCACCGTCGGCTCGCGCCCAAGGCTGATACCCAGCCTCTCCCTGGCCTGCAGCGCCTTATAGGCGATGTCGCGCAGGCTGCGGCTTACTCTGATGGCGTTGTTATCCCTAAGGTATCTGCGAATTTCACCGATGATCATCGGCACGGCATACGTGGAAAACCGTACGCCGAGCGTCAGATCAAAGTTATCGATTGCCTTCATCAGCCCTATGCAACCTACCTGAAACAGATCGTCCGCCGATTCGCCGCGGTTCTGAAACCGCTGGATGACCGAAAGCACGAGCCGCAGGTTGCCTTGCACAAATTCATCGCGAGCGCTGTGATCGCCCGCGTGAATTCTTGCGAATAGCACGAGCATTTCTTGGTTTGTCAGCACCTTGAGCTTGGACGTATCCAGGTCGCATATCTCTACTTTATTCAGCGCCATTGCGCACCTCCCCAGGTTTCGCACCGCTTTGATCGGACGCCTTATGGCGTGTATGCCATATTGTGCCCTCAAAACCCGCGGGCGATACCTGAGCACGCGCTACATCATCGCCGACATTTCTTTTTTCAGCCTTTTGATGATGCGCTTTTCCAAACGCGATATGTAGGATTGCGAGATGCCCAGCGCGTCGGCAACCTCTTTTTGCGTCTTTTCCGAGCCGCCCTTAAGCCCGAAGCGAAGCTGCATAATGCGCTTTTCGCGCGGCGGAAGGCGGGTGAGCGCCTGATCGAGCAACGAGCGATCCACCTCGTCTTCAATGCCCCGGTAGATTTGCTCGCCATCCGTGCCCAAGATATCCGAAAGCAACAATTCGTTGCCGTCCCAATCCGTATTGAGCGGTTCATCCAGGGACACTTCCATGCGCGTGCGGTTATTGCGCCGCAAAAACATTAAAATTTCATTTTCGATGCAGCGGGAAGCATATGTGGCCAACTTGATCTTTTTTGTGGCGTCAAACGTGTTCACAGCCTTAATCAGGCCAATCGTGCCGATCGAGATTAAGTCCTCCAGCCCCACGCCCGTGTTTTCGAACTTGCGCGCAATGTAAACCACCAGGCGCAGGTTTCTTTCGATCAGTTGCGAGCGCACCGAATCGTCTCCGCACATCAGGCGCTCCATGAGCTCCGCTTCCTCGTCCCGCGAAAGCGGTTGTGGCAAGGCCTCGCTTCCCCCTACATAATGCACCTCGCCTGGGAAGAATCGGGCGATAAACCGCGCCCACAACGAGAAAAGCCAGCGTTTCAGCATGCGCTCAGCCTCCTTTCGCTTTGGTGCGGAATACACGCAAGCGGCAGTAGCGCCGCATAGCCGCCATCTTTGCTCAGCTCGTCCGTGCAAACCGCAATCATCGCCCGCACGCACGGCCGACCGTCGATGAAGATCTCATCGGGCTCGAACGCGGTAAGGATTCCGCCGCCGGCCATAGACGAGAAGGCGACCGGCCTTCCGCCTGGAAGTTCGATTCCCCCGAGCGTAGCTTTTTCCACTACCAATACCGGCAAGCCGCTCACAGGTTCTATGAGGCGGTTGCCTGTATCCAGCATCGCGTCAAACCGAGCTTCACCCTGCCCAAGTTTCACGCAGACGCTAAAAAGCACGCGATCGATGCGCGCCCTGCGCCATCCTCTAGCAAGCAGAATGCAGCCCGCTATGCCCAGCACCGCAATCAGCGCGGCGATTCCCCAGCCATATCCGCGCGCGCCGAGCAGGTACATCAGCGAAAAGCCCGTGCCCCCCAAGAGTAGTGCGGAAAGAAAAAAGCAAGCGGCGGCACGCAGCACCTTGCTTATCTTGCCCGGCAAAAAAGCAAGCGCCGCCATGCCGCAGGCACATAAAAGCTTCCAATACCAGGCCTGCAAAAAGAGGCCCCCGCTTACACTGGAAAACACCGCATAAGCCGCCCCCACCGCAGAGGCCAGCGCAAGGCGCCACACCTTTGCCTTAAGGCCGCTGAGCCTGCCCGTGCTAAAGAGCAAAAGCGCGTTCATCGCCGTATTGTATAACACGAAGCTTTCGAGGTTGACCTGCATGCGCGTCCGCCTCCCGTCATGGTGACATTATAAAGTTTGCCAATCGCGCAGGATGTCGCCGCGCGGCGAATAAAAACGTCGAATCGGCGACAAAATTCGCGCCCCTTTGCGGGACAATCAGCAAAAGGCCCCAAAGCTTTACTTCGGGGCCTCAGACTGATGATAAAGTCAACAGAGGAAAAGAAAGATGCAGGAACCGGAGAAGGCCATGCATTATGTAGTTCTTCTCCGGTGCGCGGAGCCTTCCTCAGTTCGCGAATTCCGGCGCTAGCCTCCTAAGATCGGCTACCACCGGCCGCTCACTGGCCCTCCCCCTCGCTGTTTGCGTGCGCCGCACGCGCTTGGTGTCGGGCTCCCGCACAAAAAGAGCCGGAGGGCGGCCGGAGCCGTGCGCGCCGAAGGCGCAAACCGGCACGGCGCAAGGCCAGCCGGAGCCCCCGACAAACCGAAGGTTTGGTGGGGTGAAGTAGCGACCTGCGGTAATCGACCTTAGGCGATTGCCGCGGGCATTCGCGAACTGCAAGAATGTACGGCCGCAGGCTCATACCGGCTAGCATGCAGTTTCCACTTCAAGGACTTGCAGGTCGCGATGGCAAACCGCAGTTTGTCATCGCGATGAGGCCCCGAAGCTTTACTTCGAGGCCGTTTGCCGATATGCCATAAGCGCCATAAACGATTACGTCGTTTTGTATTTTTCGTCCTCGCCGGTTTCCGGCGCATTCCCCGGCAGGGATGTTTGATCCGGCGACCACGCGAATACGATAAAATCCGAAACTTCCTTGCCGTCAAGCGTATAGACCGACACGAGCTCGCCCTCGCGGAAGAAAAAGCGGGTGCGGCCAAACATCTGCCTATCCGCGATGGTTTCCATGCCGTAATCAATGTATACGCTTTCTCCTTCGGCATACCACGCTCTAACGGTGAGCTGGGGCCCAAGGCCGTCCATCTGGTCGGAGGAAATCGCCGAAGATCCGTCCGGTAAAAAGGTGATGTACGTCTGATATGCACCCGTGGCGCTTTCCGTCTGATATTCCTTGGATTTTTTCGAATTGGCGTCTACGCGCGTGGCGACCCACGTGCCGATCACCTTTTCGGAAACCGGCGGCGCGGCGGTTGGCGTCGGTTTGGGAGACCCTAATGGGGTAGGAGATGGCGAAGCTGCAAAAACCTGCATAGAAGGCGCGGCGGATGCGCTCGCCGTCTTAACGGGCGGCTGGTCCAGCAGCAATACCACCAGAACCGCTACGCCCACAGCGAGCACGCCAAGCATGGCAAAAAGCAGCTTGGCATAGGCGGGCATGGCTGCGAGCGTGCGCATTCCTTCAAAGGCGTTCACCTTGCGCCCGCCCTGGCCGTCCGGCTCTTTAGGCGCGTTAAGCGGCGCGCCACAATGAGGGCAAAACTGTGCATCCGCTTGCCCCGGTTTGCCGCAGCGCGGACACATCCTACTCATGGCACGCATACGGCGCAAATGTGCCCACCGCCTCAAAACGGCTCTCGCCCTCTACGCTTCCGCGCACCGCAAAGGCATTGTTCTCAACGCCGTACGAAAGATCGACTTGCTCCCCGGCGATAACCTCGTTGATATAATTCACCTGAAAGGAATCGACATAGTTTTCCACAAATTGCTCGGGCTCAAAAAGATCGCATATCCATAGCGGATAGCGGGAATTGTTCATATGGCCGTTCATATCAAAATCGCTGTATACCGGCCGGCGGACCGCATGCCTGCTCGGCTCAAACGCAAAGGACATCTTACCAGGCGACGCGAGCTTGGGCATATCGCCGGGAGGATCGGGCAACAAAAAGCCCCGCATAGAGGGAAACACGATACTGCGATTCTCGTGCTCGATCAGCAGCCACAATGTCGAAGCCTCCACAAGGCGGTTGCCCTGCATGTCGTCCACAATAAAATAGCGCGGAAAGATATAGCGCATCGCCGGGCCGTGCCAAGTTGTGATGCGGATCTTTTCGTGCCATTCGGGCGGCCTGAGCACCTTGAGGGCGACGCGCGACACCACCCAGAATATGCGATTGTCGTCGACGAACTTCTGCCCCATGCCAAGGCGATCGCTGCCCTCTCCGGCAATTTCCTGCATGAATAAAAACATCTGTGCGAGCGTCAGACGGCCTGCCAAATCGCACTGCGAACGCCGCAATTGTAGAATTTCACTGTATGCTTGTCCTTCATTCATATCTTTATGTTCCTCCATCGGTTAGAGAACTATATTGATGTATCGCAATCGATCTCGTCGACGATCATTTCATTGGCTTTTCGGAAAAAAGCTCATGGAACGCTCGTCCTTTGCAAAGCCATATTTTTCGTAGATCGGCCTACCCATCTCCGTTGCGACGAGCGCAACACGCTCACAGCCCATCTCCTTCGCCTCGTCGGCGATCAGAGCGAACAGCCGGGTAGCGATGCCCCGTTTGCGATGGGCGGGCACTGTGTACATATTGCTAATATAGCCGGTCATGCCGTTTGGGCAATCCCGGTTAGGGGGAAGGCGATATATCGTCAGCCCGCTGGTGGCTACGATCCGGTCATTTTCTTCGGCAAGCCAGGCTGCAAACGTAGCATTCCCAAATCCATCGAGAAAGTATGCCTCGTTTGCCTCCGCCAACCGCACGCGCAGTTCGCCTCCTATGCCTGCGCGGCCCTCACATAAAAAATCGACGCGCAGCGCGGCCATCGCGTGCGCGTCCAAAGCGTTTGCCTTTCGAAACGAGATCATCGCCGCACCATCCTCATTGCGCCACCTTCAGTACGCCCAGATAGCGCATCGCCTGCTCGATATCCCCCGCGGGGTCGTCGCCGCACTCGCGCTCTATCGCGTTCCAGCCGCTATACCCGATCTCCGCAAGCGCGCCGAAATACGCGGCAAAATCCACGCTGCCCTGCCCAAGCGGCGTTTCAAGAAAGCAATCCTCCATCCGCTCATCTCCGATGCCGCCTTCGGCAAAATACGTATACACCTTCTCCGCCCCGCGATAAGAAAGCAGCTTGCCGTCTTTGACGTGCGTGTGCAGTATTCGCCCTCTCAGCCGCCGCACCGCCGCCGCCGGGTCGTCGCCGGTGATCATCGCGAGGTTGGCGGGGTCCATATTCACGCCCACCGAGCCGTCCGGGATGCGCTCAAGGAATCCCAGCAAGACGGTGGAGGGCTCCGGCCCCGTTTCGATCGCTAACCGCACGCCGCACTTAAGCGCATAGGCGCCGATGCGGGAGCAGGCCTCAAGCAACACGTCGTAGCGTGGATGCGCGGGCTCGGGCGGGATAATGCCGATATGGGTGGTGATGACGCCGCATTCGAGCTCGGCCGCGAGGTCTGCCTGGCGCTTGTGCAGTTCGATGCGGTATTCGTTTTCTTGCGCTCGCATGAGCCCATGCCCGCCGATATCGCCGCACAGGCTGGAAACGGCCATACCATGATCCTTGATAAACCGCAAGAGCTCTTTGCGCTTAGGCGCCGTCAAGGCCTCCGGCGACGCCTCGCCTTTGCCTACGGAGATTTGCACGCATTTGAGCCCCAACTGCGCGGCGCGCTCGATGCCGCCGTGAAGGCCTAACCCGAAGCATTCCACCAACACACCCAAACGGTCAAGTTTCATCGGAAAACCTCCTTTGGCTGCGTTATTCGCCGCCGATTACCGGCACAGTAGGATCCTGCGCGGGCCTCGGGGTAACGCCGACATAGCGCGTGCCTTTCACCTCGTGGTAATAGTCGTTCGTAAGCTGTACACGCTCGGTTTCCACGCTGTCCTTATACCATACTGCGTAAGTGCGCACCCTGTAGCCTTCCCGGGATTTCTTCGCGTCCACCGTTTCATCGGTATATTTCGCCTTTGTACCCGCGGTATCCGGTATGGTTTCAGGCTCCGGCGCAGGGATGGTTTCGTATACGTCATTCACGATTTTGATTTCGGTATTGTCCTCTAAGGGCCTCCCGTATATCGTTACGGACACGCTCGACCCGGACACTTCGCATACGAGAAAAACCGGCGACTCGGTGTTGTTTTTAAACACCAAATCCAGCGAGCCGTAATTGACCGCCGCGTCGGTGCCAACCGGCACGTAGCTGACCGGCAGCGAGTGTTTGGATCGCTTGACGATCTGCAGACCCGAGCGCACAAGCGCCTGATACAGCGTCGTGGATACCTGGCAAACGCCGCCTCCCGGCCCATCTACGATCTCGTCGTCAAGGATGACTCCGGCGTTTTGATAGCCCTGTTCAAGTCCGCGAGGGCCCGTCACCTCGTTAAAGGAAACCTCCTGCCCCGGCGCGAGAACCATGCCGTTGAACATGGAAAGGGCGAGCTTTATATTATGGATGCGCGGCGCCTTCGATTCGCCCAGCGGCGTCGTAACCCGCTTGATGCGGGCGGTGCTTTGCACCAAATCTTCCCTGAACACCGTAGGCTCCACCGGCGCGGGTTCGATGGCGATCGGCACGCTCATGCCCGAATCCAAGTGGGCGATGGCCGTGCGCATCAGGCCGTCCAAAGGCACCTCGCGCCCGCGCTGCTCGTCCACAAAGCGGAACATCTCCTCGCGGGACGGGTCGAAGTCGACCGACGCGTTCTGCGCGGGCACATCCACCTTTTCCTTGATCTTTACAAGCTCGGCCTCGAGCTTTTGCAGATCGTAATGAAGGGCGCTTTGCGCGCTATATTTGTTTTTTCGCAGGGCGCCGATCGCCGACTGGCGCTGGAAGATATTGCCTTCCCTGCCCTGCTGCCAGGCGAGCTCTACCTGCTCTTCGATATCGAGATAAGCGCCGATGCTCGTAGGCTCGACCGTCCACTCCTGATCGCCAAAGGAAAACTTAAGCGCCGTGGATGCTATCCTCTGTTGATTGAGCTGGTTGAGCTTGACGATAGCCTCTTGCTTCGTATAGCCCTTCAGTTGAAGGCCGTCCACCGAAACGCCCTCGTAAAAGGAATCGTAGCCGATGCCCACGGTCAGCGCAATGCGCAGGCCGATGCCCAGCGCGATCAACAACACAAAGCCGCCCAGCAAAATCAGGCGGTTGCGCCGCACCCGCGCTCTTCTGGCGGCCTGTTTGCGCATAAACTGAAAATCCTCGCCCTCCTGCCGGCGCGTCGGCGCGGAATGGGCCGAGCGCGAATTGCTTCTGCGCTTGCCCTTAGCGTTCTTTGCCCTTTGTGCGGAAAGGTCGATGACCTCCTCGCGCACCCTCTCGCTCATGGTTTCACCCCGTACAGCATATCGAATTGCCTTTAGCATTATACCATACAAAACGCGTCAGGGATACGAAAAGCGTCACAATTTGGCAATTCTGAGCGCTTCAAGGCACATTGGCGCATCGCTCCAGTTAGAGAGGCCGTCGCCGGGCAAAACGCCCCGGCGGTTCGCGCCGTGGTAGTCGCTGCCGCCCGTCACCAAAAGGCCCTGCGCCTTTGCCTGCGCGCGCATGAAGCGCTCCATGGTCCTATCATAGCCGGTATGATAACACTCCAGCCCCATCAGCCCCTTTTTAGCCATGTGGCCGATCATATCGGCAATCCAGGTCATCGGCGCATCCAAAAGGGCGCCGTGGGCCAGCACGGGCAAGACGCCCATCCCCCTAAGCTTTGTAAGCACGTCGTCAACGGACGGGTTGTTGCGCGAAATAAAGCCCGGCCTTCCGGGCTTCAAAAAGCGTTCAAATGCATCGGGAATATCCTGGGCATAGCCGTTGCGCACGAGAGCGCGCGCGACGTGCATCCGCCCCAGCCCTGCGCGCCGATCGGCCTCCAGCTGTATGTCGTCCAGCGTAACGCGGATGCCAAGTTCCCGAAGCCTCGCGGCCATGCGCGCAGTACGCAGCATGCGCGCGGAGCGCAAGTCGTCAAGCCAATCGCATAGCTCTACATTTTCGACATCGGGGAAATACCCCAGAATGTGAATTTCCGGGCTGTTTCCCGCGCTCATTTCGATGGCCGGAATCACGCAGACGCCTTGGCGCTCGCCTTCCTTAACCGCCTCGCGCACGCCGTCCAGCGTATCGTGATCGCTCAGCGCTATCGTGTGAAGCTCGGCCTGCGCGCACAGCGCTACCAACTCGGCGGGCTCCATGGTGCCGTCCGATCGGTTCGAGTGCAGGTGAAGGTCGATCCCCGCGCTCATGCGCGCACAACCCCGCTTAGCGCAAGGCGCTCAAGCGCTGCGGCGATGTGCGCTTGATCCTTCACAAGCGCGATGCGCACGTAGCCCTTGCCCGCGGGGCCGAAGCTTTCGCCGGGCACCATCATGAGCCCCGCGCGCTCCATCGCCGCCTCGCAAAACGCCGTTGCGTCGCTCCACCCCGGGGGCAACGGGGCCCATATAAACATCGAACCCGCGGGCGAGGGGATATGCCAACCCATGCCCTCAGCAATGCGCAAAAACAAATCGCGCCTTTGCCTATATGCCTCCCTGTTGCGCCTAACGGTGCCCTGGTCGCCTGTCAGCGCGGCGATGGCCGCCCTCTGCACAGGTAAAAAGATGCCGTAATCGATGTTGGACTTTAGGCTTTTCAGCGCATCGACGATTTCGGCGTTTCCCAAACAGAAGCCGACGCGCGCGCCGGCGAGCGCATACGTTTTAGAAAGGGAGTTCAGTTCCACGCCGATATCCCGCGCACCGGGCGCCGATAAAAAGCTTCCGCCGGGCTCGCCGTCGAATACGAGCTCGCAGTATGCATTGTCGTGCACGACGACGATGGCGTGATCCTTCGCGAACGCGACCAAATCCCGATACCACGAAACCGGCGCGACCGCGCCCGTCGGGTTGTTGGGGTAGGATACGATCATCATCTTCGCGGCGCGTGCGGTTTCGGCGGGAATCTCTCGAAAATCGATCAGAAAGCCGTTTTCGCTCCGCATCGGCATGCGCTCCACCCGCGCGCCCGCAAGGCCCGGGCCAAACGAGAAAATCGGGTAGCAAGGATCGGGCGCGAGTACGACGTCGCCCGGATTGCATAGCGTCAGCGCGATGTGCGCCAGCCCTTCCTGGCTGCCCAGCAGAGAAGTGATCTCCCGCTCGGGATTCAGCTCCACGCCAAACCTTGCAAGATACCACGCGGCGGCCGCATTTCTAAGCTGCGCAAGATCCTCCAGCGCATATACATATTGCGCAGGGTCGGCAATCTCTTTTTGCAATGCCGCCACGACGGCTGGGTCGGGCGGCAGATCGGGCGAGCCGACCGAAAGATCCACGACATCGGCGCCCTTTGCGATCAGCTCCTGCTTTCTGGCCGCCAGGCGCGCGAATACGCCGGGCCTCAACTCCCCCATGCGGTCGGAAAGGCGCATGGCCATCCCCTCCTTGATATATATTTCCCTGTGTAAAAGAAACTGCGCGCCCATACGTTGCGTGCGCATGGAAACGCGCAATCAGCCTGATTTCCACTCACGACAGCTGCGGCATCTACCCCCAAGCCGTCAAGCAGGGGGAATGGCGTACCATCCCCCCTGGGTTGCTCATATAGATTCCGCTATGTCGGCCACATAAGCCCTTCGCCGCCGCTATACCTCCGGCACGGGTATTCCGTCCATCAGCTGCGCGGGAGGGTCTTCCCTCTCCATCAGCCCTTTAAACTCTTCGCCGGTCAGCTTTTCCTTATCGAGCAACTCGCGGGAAATCCGGTGCAGCCTCTCGAGATTGCGCGCGAGAATGTCACTTGCGCGGGTGTAGCCCTCGTCGAGCATGTTGTGCATCTCCTGGTCGATACGCGCGGCCATTTCTTCGGAGTAATTGCGCGCATGCCCATAGTCGCGGCCGAGGAAGACCTCTTGATCGCCGCCCAGGTAAAGAGGGCCGATCTTGTCGTTCATGCCGTATTCCATGATCATGCGCCGGGCGATTTCGCTTGCGGTGCGCAAGTCGCTCGTCGCCCCCGTGGAAACATCGCCCAGTATCATGCGCTCGGCCGCGTTGCCGCCCATGCACATCGCGATTTGGTCGATGAGCTTTGCGCGGGAAACGTAGTTCTCGTCCTCCGCGGGAAGCGTCATCGTATAGCCGCCTGCGCGGCCGCGCGGTATGATGGAAACCTCGTGCACGTCGTCGAGGTTGTCGAGCTTGTACGCCACCAGCGCATGCCCGGCCTCGTGGTATGCCACGATTTTCTTATCCCTCTCGGTAATCACGCGCGAGCGCTTTTCGGGGCCCATCTGCACGCGGGTGATGGCCTCTTCGATTTCAATCATGTTGATCTCTTTTTTCTTGCGGCGCGCGGCAAGCAGGGCCGCTTCGTTCATCACGTTTTCAAGATCGGCCGGCGAAAAATAATGCGTGCGCTTGGCGATCACCGAAAGATCGACATCCTGGCCCAGCGGCTTGCCCTTGGAGTGCACTTTGAGCACTTCTTCCCTGCCCTTGACATCCGGCAGGTTTACGGTGATCTGCCTGTCGAAGCGGCCGGGCCTAAGCAGCGCCGGGTCGAGGATATCCGGGCGGTTGGTTGCGGCAATGACGATTACGCCTTCGTTGGTGGTAAAGCCGTCCATCTCGACAAGCAGCTGGTTGAGCGTCTGCTCGCGCTCATCGTGCCCGCCGCCAAGGCCCGCGCCGCGGTGACGGCCTACGGCGTCGATCTCATCGATGAACACGATGGAGGGAAAGTTTTTCTTCGCCTGCTCAAACAAATCTCTGACGCGCGACGCGCCTACGCCGACGAACATTTCGACGAAATCCGAACCGCTAATCGAGAAAAACGGCACGCCCGCCTCCCCCGCCACGGCGCGGGCCAGGTACGTTTTGCCCGTGCCGGGAGGGCCGACGAGCAGCACGCCCTTGGGAATTCTCGCGCCCATTTCGATGAAGCGGCGCTGATCTTTGAGGAATTCTACGATTTCTTGAAGCTCTTCCTTCTCTTCTTCCGCGCCTGCCACCATCGCAAAGGTTACCTTTTTCTTTTCATCGGTAACCATCTTGGCGCGGCTGCGGCCAAAGTTCATCACCTTGTTGCCGCCGCCGCCCTGCTGGCGGAACATGAGAAACGCAAACAGGGCCACCGAGGCGACCATCAAGAGCACGGGCCCCCACACCACATACCACGGCTCGCCGGGAATCTGGCGGTTGTCGAGCACAAAGCTATAATCCGTCCCGACGATCTCGTCGAGCGGCTTGCCGGTTTGCCGGGAGGCGATGACGTCCCAATCCCGGTACATGCGCTCGATGTTATTGGGCGCCTGCACCTTAAAATCGTACTGGGCCGGGAAGCGTTCGAGCGGAATCTTCGTATCGGCATACAGGCCTACGATGCTATAGGCCGTAACCGCCACGCGGCTGACCTGCTTTTGTTCGATTTTCTCAAGGAAGGTGGAATATACGATTTCAGCAGGTTTAGGTGAGAACGCGGGCGACACGGACGCCACGATCCACCATATCGCCAATAGGATGACGATATAAATAAACGGACCTCGCAGGAATTTTTGCAACGAGTGATCCTCCTAATAAGTGTCAAAATGATGCACCTAACAATTATACCATTGCGACATGCCAAATGCAACGCCGGAAAGCCTTATCGTGGCCTCCAGGAGGAAACACGGCAGTAAAACAGCGCCCGGCCTGCAATAGCCGAATGGACAAGGCCTGCAAACGCATGTTCTTAGTTTTCGGGGCCGCCGCATTCTGGCAAACCTTCCCCGAGCCCTTTACTCGTCGCTGTCGATGCTCACCGCGCCGGATTCTGCAGCAATCACGGCGATAGCGCATTCGAGCCGCTTGCGCTCCATTTCGCATTCCATCGCATACGGCTTTGCGATATCCCCTGAAAACGCATGCGCGTTGGCGGCGCATCCTCCGCCACAATGGTATTTTGCCCAACATGCGCAACAAGTTTGCTTGCTGAGCGCATGATTTTTCGCAAAGCGCTCGCGCAACTCTTCGTTCAGTTCGCCCCGATAAAGATTTCCTATGCGATAGCCCTCTCTGCCCACAAATTGATGACAGGGATAAAGATCGCCCTCGGGCGTAACGGCCAGGTATTCGTACCCCGCCCCGCAGCCCGTCAGGCGCTTGCGCAAGCAGGGGCCTCCCTCCAAATCGACGACGAAATGAAAGAACGAAAACCATTCTCCGCTTTTGCGCTTTTTTAGGTAGAGCCCGAGCAGGCGATCATATTCGCCGATGATCGCGGGCAAGTGCTCTTCTTTTAGCGCATAAGGCGAGTCCGGCGAAAGCACGACCGGCTCGATGCTGATCTGCTCGAATCCCTCGCCGACAAGCGCCAACGCATCCTCGGCAAAATCTAAGTTGCGCGCGGTAAACGTGCCGCGCACATAATAGCTCTTCCCCTTCCTTGCGGCCACAAGCCTCTTCGCGCCGGCGAGCGCCCGCGCAAACGTGCCTTCGCCCTGTTCATCCGGGCGCATGAAATCGTGAACGGCCCGCCTTCCGTCGAGCGACAGTACGCAATTGTCCATCTCGCGGTTGATATAGTCGATCGCATCATCCGTAAGGGATACGGCGTTGGTGGTGATGGTAAAGTGAAACCGCTTGCCGCTCGCCTTTTCCAGTTCGCGGCCGTAGGCGACGATCTGCTTGACGGCGTCAAAGTTCATCATCGGCTCGCCGCCGAAGAAATCCACCTCGAGATTTTCGCGGTTCCCCGAGTGCTCGACCAAAAAATTTAACGCTTTTTTTCCGGTAGCCGCGCTCATCATCGAGCGGGAACCGTGAAAAGCGCCGGCGCCGGCAAAGCAATAGCGGCAGCGTAAATCGCAGTCGTGTGCGATGTGCAGGCACAGCGCCTTGATATCGCCGTGCGCGGGCTTTATATCGTCCTCGCCGACGGGAATAGCGCTAAAGAGCAGCCCTTCCTCGATGAGGCGGCGCACCTCTTCCATGGCGGTAGCCGCCTCGGGCTCGCCAAAGTCCGCGGCCAGGGCGATCGCAATCTCCTGCGGCGTCGCGCTCTGCCACATTTTCACCGCCTCGTACGCGGGCCTGTCCAACACGTGAACCGCGCCGGTATCCACATCCAGCGCAATGAACCCATCCCCCGCGGGATATGTGTGAACCATGGGATTCTCCTCTCCTGCGCGTGCCGAGAAATCCACGCCGCGCTCGCCGTGCTACCGTTCCTTTATGCCCGTTAAAAATGCCTCCGGATCGTTCCGGAGGCAGTATGGGCCGTCAACCGGGTCAGTTCTTCTGCGCCGGACGGCGGATGCGCTCGTCGCGGTTTTTGCAGGACTGGTTCGCAACCGTGCAGCTGGTTTTGCAAGCGCTCTGGCAAGAGGCATTGCATTCGCCACACCCGGTGTGCGCGCCGCGGCGAACATTGCTCGCGGCGATGGTGACGATGTGCTTCATATGTACACTCTCCTCCAAGAAACTGATGCCAGTATAGCGCATTTGTAGGCTTCGCGCAACCTCCGGCGCAGAAAATACCTTGCTAGGGCGTATCCCTAAAGTCACCGCGATGCAAATTGCGATAGATTTTTCGGCAGATCAAGGAGCCGAAGCGCCGGCGTAGCAGCGCTACGCCAAGCACAGAGCGACGCCGAGATGCCGGAAAAGATGTCGCAATTTGCGCGCAGGGGTCTAGGGGCACGCCCTAGGCGGTCTCGATCGCGGCGACGGTCTCCAGCTTAAGCTCCTGAACGGCGCGCTCGCGCAGAATATATTTTTGAATCTTTCCGCTCGCCGTCATGGGGTATTGATCGATAAAGCGCACATAGCGCGGCGCCTTGTAGCGGGAAAGGCCGGCCTTCACAAACTGGATGAGCTCTTGCTCCGACGCATCCTGTCCCTCTTTGAGGATCACATACGCGAGCACCTCTTCGCCGTACTTTTGATCCGGCACGCCGATGACCTGTACGTCGGACACTGCGCAGTGCGTATACATAAACTCCTCGATCTCGCGGGGATAGATGTTCTCTCCGCCTCTGATGATCATATCCTTGAGGCGGCCGGTGATCTTGTAATAGCCGTTTTCATCGCAGGTGCCCACGTCGCCGGTGTGCAGCCAGCCATCCGAATCGATCGCGGCGGCGGTCGCCTCGGGCATTTTGTAATAGCCCTTCATGATGTGATAGCCGCGCGTGCAGATCTCGCCCGGCACGTTGGGCGGGCACTCCTCGCCCGTATCCGGATTGACGATCTTTCCCTCGCAATAGGGCAGCAAG
Organism: Eubacteriales bacterium; assembly: GCA_031551255.1. Taxonomy (GTDB): domain Bacteria; phylum Bacillota; class Clostridia; order Christensenellales; family UBA1750; genus JAVBNW01. Next base: position 28,073 of record JAVBNW010000089.1, read on the forward strand.
CGGCCTACCGTCGAAACGCGCAGCTCGAGCGGATCGTCTACCGTGGTCTGCGTCATGCCGGGCGAGGACTCGGTCTGCCCAAACACGATGGTGATTTGCGACATGTTCATTTCATCCACCACGCGGCGCATCACCTTGGTAGGGCAGGGCGAGCCCGCCATAATGCCGGTGCGCATGTGGTCGAAGCGGAATTCCGAAAACCTTTCGTTCTCGAGCATGGCGATAAACATCGTAGGCACGCCGTGCACCGCCGTACACTTTTCCCACATCACGGCCTCCATAACCCGAATCGGGTGGAATGCCTCCACCATGATCATCGAAGTACCGTGCGTAACCGATGCCATTACCGACAGCACCACGCCGAAGCAGTGAAACAGCGGCACCGTAATGCACAGCCTGTCTTGCGTGGAAAAGCGCATGCAGTCTCCGATGCATTTGCCGTTGTTGACCAGGTTATAGTGCGTCAGCTGCACGCCCTTGGGGAAGCCCGTGGTGCCCGAGGTGTACTGCATGTTGATCACGTCGTCAATATCGAGCGACGCTTGCCTTTTGTCGAGCTCTTCTTGCGTTACGTTCTTGGCAAGGTCGTATAGATCGTCGAAGTTGAACATGCCCTTGGGCGTCTGATCCCTAGGCCCGACATAGATGACATTTTTGAGGAACGGCATCTTTTTGCAGACAAGCTTGCCCGGCTCGCAGGTCTCAAGCTCCGGCGCGATCGCCTTGACGTGCTCGACGTATTTGGAATCCTTAAATCCTTCGATTAGCACCAGCGTCGTGGTATCGGACTGGCGCAGCAAGTACTCCAGCTCGAACTGCTTGTAATTCGTGTTGACCGTCACCAGCACGGCGCCCATCTTCGCGGTTGCGAACTGCGTGAGTAGCCACTGCGGCACGTTCGTCGCCCAAATGGAAACCTTTTCATCCGCCACAATGCCCATGGCCATGAAGGCCCGGGCAATCACGTTGCAGCGATCCCTAAATTCGCTGTACGACCACCTTTCGGAGCCGTGGGGGTAGATGACGCAATCCTGATCGGGATATTTGGCCGCCTGAGCGTCGAGCAAATCGCCAATGGTAATTTTGACCAATTCGCGCGTATCCTCGGAATACGCCGAGTTACCATGTCGATCCATGATGATCTCCTTTGCTTGCGTTGTCATGCCGCGTTGCCCCTTTCTCGCCTCGTGCTATTGCGGTAGATAGGCATTGCGCCAAGCGCCCTTGCGGATGTGCGGCTTTGCCGTGCCCACTTTGCATGGGGTTTTTACGGCAAAAAGCCTTCGCCTCTTTTCAGAGACGAAGGCGAACCTCCGCGGTACCACTCTGCTTGGGATCTCTCCCCGCTTTGCCGGGCACTACCATGCCCTTTCCCCTGTAACGGTGGGTCTCCGTCCGGCTTACTGACATTCGGCGCGGAAGCTCCGGGTCGAGTTTCGGCGCCTTCCGCGTCCGCCTCACACCTGCCGGCGGCTCTCTTTACGCGGGCTTACGCTTACTGAAACCCCTCATCGCATTCGTCGAAATTATAAACGGGGTCAAAGGTGTTTGTCAAGAGCTTTTGTCGTACCGAAATATATCAGCACCCTATCATCCTTGCGGGCTTTTGAAAACCTCGGAGCCCGGCATTTGGGACACGACGCGCGGCCCTTCCGGCTTGCGTATGTTATCCCGCATGTAGACGATGTTGGCGGTCTTGCCGTCCACCCTGCGGATCGGATCGTCGAGCTTTTTTTTGCCATACAGGCATGGGAAACCTAAAAACGAGCTGGCGAAGGCGTCGTCCGTGCCTGCCAAGATTTCGTCGCACAGTTCGATCGCCTCGTCGATTGCCGTCGCCGCGATGGGGTATTCGCCATGCCCGTTATACAGGCAGTCGAACTTGCCCTGGAATGTCTTCAAATGCTCAAGGCCTGCAAGGTATTCTTCCACCGACGCGCCGCCGGCCCCCTTGAGCACAATCGTATTGCAGTTAAGGGCGTCTCCGGCGAAGATCGCGCGCAGCTGCCGGTCCAGCAGCACGATGCTGCCCGCCGTATGCCCGGGGACGTGGATGGCCTCGAGCACCCTGCCCCCCAAGTCGAACCGGTCGCCGTCGTATACCGGAAACGTCCTGAGCGCGCGGGGCGGCTCGACGTCGCTCTGTTCGACGCGCCGGCCGGTCTTCGCCCTATCCTGCTGCATCTGAACGTACCCGAGGCGCTCCATAACCGGGGCGTGCCAGTAGAGAACTTCCACATCGTCCGGGTAGATGAAGCACTCGCCAAAGCTGAAGGCTCCGCCGCCGTGATCGAAGTGCCCGTGGGTAAGGACGGGCAGAATGGGCAAGTCCGTAAGCTCGCGGCAATACGCCTTCAGGTTTCCGACCCCGCACAGCGTATCCACCAGCAGCGCGCGCTCGTTTCCCTCGATGAGATAGCAGTACTCCATGCCCATGCCCACAATTTGTCGGACGCCCGGTGCGATGGGCCTTGCGGTAAAGAATTTGGATTCCACTTTCAACACCTCTTGCTCTCCCCTATGGTTTTGCTACGATTATAGTCGACCAACCCCAAGGGCAGGGCAGGCAGGCGGGAGATTTTTTCGCAGAATAAGGAGGCGTGGCCGACAGCTGTGCTGACTGAAGCTCGACGCCGCCATGCGGGAAAAGATCCGCTCGCCTGTTCTGGTTTTGGGCTTGGTCGACTATATGATTATAAAGAAAGCGGCGACGGCATGCAAGAAGGCGAAAGGGCATCGCAAAGGCGTCCTGTAGCCGCATGGCCACAGGACGCCTCAAAACCCGAGTGTAGCCTTGCCTACCCTTGCAAAAAATCCATGTCGATATCCGCCGCTTCGCCGATGATTTTATAGATATCGGCGAGCAGCTTTTGCAGGCGCATCTCAGCCAGAAGGTAGGCCGAGGCCTCTCTGGATAGCTGCAGCACCCCGGCGATTTTCTGCAGGCGCTCCATGTCGTCGGGGTTCGCGCTTCCTCCTGCGGCCATGGCCACCTGAAGCTGAAACTGCAATTTTTTATATTCTTGAATGAGCGCCTTGTTCGTTTCGTTCTCCATCGCGGCGTCGCGCGCGGCGGAATAGTCGCGGTACTCGTCGGTTTCCTTTAAATCCTTGGCCAGCTTGTGCACCTGATCGTAGATGTTGGCGCTCATGCCCGCTCCTCCTTGCTATCCACCACCACGGGCAGAATCATCGGCGTCCTCTTTGTTTTTTTGTAGATCAAGTCGCGCACGTCGTCGCGGACGGCGTTCTTAATGGCGTTGATATCCACGGCCTTATTCGCCTGACAAGCCGTAACGGAGCCCTGCGCGGCTTTCTTTACAGCCTCGAGCAGTTCCTCGCTCTCGCGCATGTATACAAATCCGCGCGATACGATTTCGATGGGGCCGCTGAGCGCACCTGTCGCGGGATCGACCGGCATCACGACCACCAGCAGGCCGTCCTGCGACAGAAGCTTGCGGTCTTTAAGCACCACGTTGCCGACGTCCCCGATGCTCGAGCCGTCCAGAAGGATCTGCCCGGCCTGCACCTGCCCGGCGATGCGGGCGCTGCCGCGCGTAAACTCGATCATATCCCCGATGGAGGTGATGATCACGTTCTGCTCGGCCATGCCCATCGAGCGCGCGAGCATCGCGTGGCGCTTGAGGTGGCGGTACTCGCCGTGCACCGGCACGAAGAACTTGGGCGTAGTCAGCGCGTGGATCAGCTTTAATTCTTCCTGGCACGCGTGCCCCGATACGTGCACTTCGGCCAGGGACTCGTAGATTACGTTCGCGCCCTTGTGAAACAGTTGGTTGATCACGCGGGATATGCTCTTTTCGTTGCCCGGAATCGGGTGCGCGGAGATCACCACCGTGTCGGATTTGCGGATGGAAAGCTTGCGGTGCTCGTCAAACGCCATGCGCGAAAGGCCCGCCATGTTCTCGCCCTGGCTGCCGGTGGTGATGATCACCACCTCGTCATCGGCGTAGCGCTCCAAATCGTCCACGTCGATCAGGCGGCCCTGAGGAATTTTCAGCAGCCCCAATTCCTGCGAAACCGTAGAGTAATTCAGCATGCTGCGGCCGGTTAAGCAAACCATGCGACCAAAGCGCACGGCGCTGTCCACCACCTGCTGCACGCGGTGTATGTTGGAAGAGAACATCGCGATGATGATTCTGCCCTTGGCCTGGGGAAACAGCGAATCGAAGGTTTCTCCCACCGTCCGCTCGGACATCGTGTAGCCCGGCCGCTCGACGTTGGTGGATTCCATAAACAGCGCCAACACGCCCTTGCGGCCCAATTCGGCAAACTTGCGAAGGTCGGTCACCTGGCCGTCGATGGGGGTGTAGTCGATTTTAAAGTCTCCGGTAAACACCAGCATGCCCACCGGCGTGCGGATAGCGAGCGCGACGGCATCGGTGATGGAGTGGTTCACGTTGATAAACTCCACCTCGAACACGCCGATCTTCGCCGTATCTCCCGCCTTGACCGTGCGCATATCCGCGGCCGCGGCGATGCGGTGCTCTTTTAGCTTGTGCTCGATGAGGGCCAGCGTAAGCCTCGTGCCGTAAATTGGCATCGGCGCGCCGCCCAGCTGCTTGAGCACGTGCGGCACCGAGCCTATGTGATCCTCATGCCCATGGGTGATGAGCATGCCGCGAATCTTGTCCCTGTTCTTTTGCAGGTACGTAACGTCGGGGATGACCAGATCGACGCCCGGCATATCGTCGTTGGGGAAAATGGAGCCGCAGTCCACGATCACGATGTCCTCGCCGTACTCCACAACGGTGATGTTTTTGCCGATTTCTCCCACGCCGCCAAGGGGAATCGCCCTGAGGCGGGGGATGTTCTGCTCCTGCTTCTGCCTTGCGCCGCGAGACGCGTTTTCGCCCTGTTTCACGCTTTGCCGCCTGCGCGGCTGCTCTTGAGCCGTCTGAATCGCAGCGGCGAGCGTCTGCGTCTTCTTACTTTGTGCCTGTGCCTGTGCCGGGCGGGGCTTGGGCGCGGCATGGGCCGCATTGCCCTGCTCGGAAGGTTGCCTTGCAGGTTGCTGCCTCTGCTGCTGCGCCGGTTTGGGCGGCAAAAGCGTCTTGCCTTGCTCGGAAGGCTGTCTTGCGGGTTGCTGCCTCTGTTGCTGCGCCGGTTTGGGCGACAAAAGCGCCTTGCCTTGCTCGGAGGGCTGTCTTGCCGGTTGTTGCCTCTGTTGCTGCGCCGGTTTGGGCGGCTGGACCGGCTTCGCGCCCGGCTGCTTGACGGGCGTTGTTGCGGGGCGCTTTTTCGCGGCGGTCGGCGCATTTTGTGCAGGGATGCCCTGGCTGACGGGTTTGGGGCTAGGCCGCTTTCTGGGCGGTGGATTCGCCTTGGAAGACGGGGGGGGCATGGGTTTTTCGTTGTTCTCCACGTAAAATGGTACCTCCTATTGTAGGACGCGCCATGCACAACGCCCAAAGCTCCCCAAAGACGACCGTCGATGCAAGGCTTTGCCGCATACGCAAAGCGTTCATCGAGGTTGCCCATGCGCACCTCGCCGGCCGCGCTGGGAAGCCCTCTACGTTGAAGGGGGCGTCCTCTTGTTTATGATGCTAGGGCCCATTGACATGATTCGAAATGCTCGATAGCGAGCTGAATTTTGCGCCCGATATGAAACCGGCAACTACGCTGGAGCTGCCGCGCATTGCAAGGCCTGATCGGCGTTGCGGTAACAACGCGTCGGCCCACGGCAACCCGACGGCAACAAAACCAGGCGCAAAGGCGGCCGCTTGCGCGCGCTCCGCATTTGTGTCAAGAGGACCTAAGGGTAGTGGGGTTTCCATGACAAATCCGGCGCACGGGGCGCCCAAAACCATGCAAACCCTATCTATCAGGCCGCGCGACAAGCGCGGCGCATCAATCCAATTGTCTCATTATACTCATAAAACCCAATCTGTGCAACATAAGTTCCTTTCTTTTACATTCAAACCGATGCGGCGCTGCACCAGCAGGTTGATAAGCCTTTCCGGGCAATGCAGGCGTTACGGCTCCTTGGGCGTCTTGCGCAAAAGGTCGATGCAAAAACCCGCGAGCTCATCCGCCGCCTCCATGCTGTACCCTTCGGCGATTACGCGAAATTCCGGCGCGTCGTCGCTGGGAAACACGAGCGCCCACCCGCCGGCGGAGCTTAGGCGCATGCCGCGGTCCAGCGTTACATCCATGCCGCGCGTCGAATCGATGAGCGTGCGCATCGCCGCGGCCTTGCCGCCTTCGCGCACCGGATAGGTGACCGAGCGGATCTTGGGCTCCACGGCGGAAGATGCCAATTCCTTCAGGCTGATTCTAAGCCTTGAGAGGTAGGCGCACAGCATGAGCAGGGCGGCGGCGGCGTCAAAATGCAGCGCTCGCCACAGGTAACGCCCCTCGTCGTCGTCTTCCGAGAGCATATCGAGCATCGCATGGCGCGACGCGTGCGCGCGCCTGGCTTCGACGCCCAGCGATGCTGCTACGGCGTCGATTTCGGATGTCGCGTCCATCGGAAAATACATCGGCGCGCCGGGCTCGATGTCGTATAGGATCGGAGCAAAAAGCTGCGCGAACCTGTGCGGCGCGATTTCCGCACCGGTTTCGTCAAACAGCGAGAAACCTTCCCCGTCCGGCTGGATGAGCGCAGAGGGCACGCCTTCGGCGCGATCCGCGAGCATTACGCACGGCTCGAGCATTTCCCGCGCTTCGCGCAAGACGGCGGAATCCGCACAGTCGATGTGAAGGTGTACGTCAAGCTCGCCTTCGATATGCACTGCGGTGCGAAACTCGTTGATGCGTTGCTTGCGTACGCCGCGCACCTCCACCGCCGCCGGGATGTTTTCAATGGCCGCCGGAGCCGTATCGCGCCTAAAAAAATTCTGTTTGAGTGAACGCATTGTTCCGGAGGCGAGCTCGCCGCCCTGCGCAGAGAAAAAATCCAGCACGAGGTCTCCACCCTCCACCCGCGCGGCGCATCCACCCGAGAGCTCCAACGCGCGCACCGCATAGCGGACGGACTGCGGCGCGCACGCGCCGAGGCGGTATGCCCTGCCCCCCGCGCCCACATAGCCGCCCGCAAAGGCGTCGGCCGCCATGCGGGCCGCCCCCTGCGCGCCCTCGCCAATCGCGCACGTCCCCCCCACCGCGCGGGCAAACGCCGCACCCAGGGCCGCGCAGTTTTCCGGCGTCAGCACCGAAATGCTGCCTCTTGCGCCGCGGCCGCGCAAGGTTTCCGGCGCAGCGCCGCCCCACACTACGCTGCCGTGCACCCGCATGCCGCCTTCGATTTGCTTATGCGGCCATACCAGCGCGCCGGGAGACAATATCGCCCTTTCGCCTACCACCGTCCGCTCGCCCGCCACCGATCCTTCATACGCCTGCGCGCCGCGCAAAAGCCCCGCGCCCTGCATGAGCAGCGCGCCGCGCGCTTCTGCGCCCACCGCCAAATACGCCCCTTCCCACAGCACCGAGCGCACCGCCGACGCACCTGCGCCGATCGACGCATTTTTGCCGACGACCGTATAGGGGCCTACCCGCGCCCCTTCCCTGACGACCGCGCCTTCCTCGATCCAACAGGGCGCAACAACGGCCGCGCCCTGCTCCACGCGCGCATCGTGATGGATGGTAAGCCCGCCCGCTCCCGGGCGGATGCCGCGGATCTTGCCATCCAGCGCATCGCGGTGCGCTCGCATATACGTCGCGATATCCCCGATATCGCACCAATACCCCTGCGCAACGTAGCCGTATACCGCCTTGCCCGCCTCCACCAACGCCGGAAATAGGTTTTGGCCAAAGTCGTATTTTCCCTCCGGAATGGCCTCGAGCGCCTCGGGCTCGAGCAGGTAGATACCGGCGTTGATGGTATCGGAAAGCACTTCGCCGGGCGAGGGCTTTTCCAAAAAGCGCATCACGCGGCCATCACGCCCCGTCACAACCACGCCGTATTCGGTCGGATTTTCTTCGCGTACCAGCAGCATGGTGGCCACCGCGCCGCGCTCGCGGTGAAAGCCCAGCGCGGCGGACAGGTCGATATCCGTAAGGGAATCTCCGGACATAATTAAGACCGTGCTTCTCACCCCGGCCTGCGCGCAGGCTCGCTTCACTCCGCCCGCGGTGCCCAGCGGCTCGGTTTCCACAAAGTACGAAAGCGAGTCGCCAAAGTGTCCTTGGATTTCTTCAGGCCGGTACATCAGCGTAGCGGTGATATCGTCAAATCCGTGCTTTTTGAGCAGATCGACCGTGTATTCCATGACCGGGCGGCCAAGTACGGGCACCATGGGCTTGGGGAGAGCGCAAGTAAGCGGCCGAAGCCGCGTGCCCTCTCCGCCCGCCATAATCATCGCCTTCATAAACGCATACCTCCACAGCTTGTCTTCTCTATACGCTATTGTGGGCGAATGAGCATGGAATTATGTAACATCCCGGGCAAAAAACGCTTATTATGCCGCGTATAAGCACTCAAAATGGGCAAACTAAAGCAAAAGGAAGGAGGCGTTCTCATGTATCGGGATCAACTGGGGCAGGAAACCTTGTCTTTAATGGATGAATACCGCGAGCGCTTTGGCATCGATGTGCCTACGATGTACCTGGCGGTGGATAAAGAACACGAGTTGCAGGCACTGATCCGCCATGCCATCCGTTCGGAAAGACCGATACCCGTGCGGTATGAGTAGAAACAAAAAAGGGCCGGAGAAGTCATGTTCTCCGGCCCTTTGCGATTGGAACAATCGTTTTTTATTGGGAATATTTCTGCATCAGAACGCCCGCCTCGCCAAGTAACTCTCTTGAAAACTCGTCCGGATAATCGTGACGGTACACAACGCGCTCGATGCCCGAGTTGATAATCAGCTTTGCGCAGATGGAGCAAGGAGAATGCGTGTTGTATAGAGTCGCCCCGTCGACCGAGAGCCCGAGTTTTGCGGCCTGTACGATCGCATTTTGCTCTGAATGCACCGCATAACACAACTGACCCTGCTCGCCCGAGGGGATGCCCCTTTCGCGCCGCATGCACACGCCGCGCTCAACACATGGGGTGATGCCCGCCGGCGCGCCGTTATAGCCGGTGGTGAGGATGCGCTTATCGCGTACAATCACACAGCCCATCTTCCGGTTGGGCTGAAAACAGCTCGCCCATGTGCCGATTACATCCGTCATATCCATAAAGCGCTTATCCCATTTGGTGAATTCCATATCGATCCCCCCTTGGGTACTCTTTTTCCAGTATAATAGCGAGATTCTCGGCCGTCAAGAGCGTCTAGGGCCGTTACTTTTCATGAATTTAACAATAAATTGCACTCCAAGGGTTTGCATAGCTTGGACACAGCGAGTAGAATAGGGCACAGGTTTAGCACTCATCAACCCCGAGTGCTAACAATATGAAAACCTAAGTATTAACATAAGGAGGTTCCCACTATGAAGATCCAACCCTTGGGTGATCGCGTCGTCATCAAAAATGTCGAAGCGGAAGAGACCACCAAGTCCGGCATCGTTCTGCCCGGCACGGCCAAGGAAAAACCGCAGGTCGCGGAAGTGATCGCGGTAGGCCCCGGCGGCAACGTGGAAGGCAAGGAGATCACCATGCACGTAAAGCCCGGCCAGCGGGTCATTTATTCTAAGTACGCGGGCACGGAAGTCAAGCTGGATGAGGACGAGCTGATCATCGTCCGTCAGAGCGACATTCTGGGCATCGTAGAATAAGGCAAAGGGAGGCAGAACAATATGGCAAAGCAGTTAAAGTACGGCGAAGACGCTCGCCGCTCGCTCGAGCGCGGCGTTAACATCCTGGCGGATACCGTAAAAATTACGCTGGGGCCCAAGGGCCGCAATGTGGTGCTCGATAAGAAATTCGGCTCTCCGCTCATCACCAACGACGGCGTGACCATCGCCAAGGAAATCGAGCTGGAAGATCCGTTTGAGAACATGGGCGCGCAGTTGGTAAAGGAAGTTGCCACCAAGACCAATGACGTAGCGGGCGACGGAACCACCACCGCCACGCTGCTTGCGCAGGCGATCATCCGCGAGGGCATGAAGAATGTCGCCGCCGGCGCAAACCCCATGATGCTCAAAAACGGCATTCAGGCCGCCACCGACGCCGCTGTGGAAGGCCTTAAGGACATCTCCAAGCCCATCCAGTCCAAAACGGAAATCGCGCAGGTCGCCGCCATCTCCGCGGGCGATCCGGAAATCGGCCAGCTGATCTCCGATGCCATGGAAAAAGTCGGCAACGACGGCGTCATCACTGTCGAGGAGTCCAAGACGCTCAAGACGGAGCTGAACATCGTGGAAGGCATGCAGTTCGACCGCGGCTACGCGTCGGCCTACATGGTAACCGACACCGAAAAGATGGAAGCCGTGCTCGAGAATCCGCTGATCCTCATCACCGAAAAGAAGATCTCCACCATCCAGGACATCCTGCCCCTGCTCGAGCAGGTCGTGCAGGCTGGCCGTAAGATGCTCATCATCGCCGAGGACGTCGAGGGCGAAGCGCTTGCCACCCTGGTGCTGAACAAGCTGCGCGGCACGTTCCAGTGCGTAGCCGTCAAGGCCCCCGGCTTCGGCGACCGCCGCAAGGCAATGCTGCAGGATATCGCAGTGCTCACCGGCGGCCAGGTGGTAGCGGACGAGCTGGGCATGGATCTTAAGGAAACGCAGATCAGCCAGCTTGGGCAGGCCCGCCAGGTTAAGATCGACAAGGATAACACCACCATCGTCGAAGGCGCCGGCGATCCCTCCGAAATCAAGGCCCGCATCACCTCCATCCGCGCGCAGATCGAGGACACCACCTCGGATTACGACAGGGAGAAGCTGCAGGAGCGCCTGGCCAAGCTGGCCGGCGGCGTGGCGGTCATCCAGGTCGGCGCGGCCACTGAAACCGAGATGAAGGAGCGCAAGCTGCGCATCGAAGACGCTCTGGCCGCTACCCGCGCCGCGGTTGAAGAGGGCATCGTCCCCGGCGGCGGCATCGCGCTGCTCCGCACCACCGTGCAGGTGGATGCCGTGATCGCCAAGCTGGAAGGCGACGCGAAGACCGGTGCGCAGATCGTGCTGCGCGCGCTGGAAGAGCCCGTCCGCCAGATCGCCATCAATGCCGGCAAGGAAGGCTCCATCATCGCCGAGAAGGTCAAGGCCTCCAACGAAGTCGGCTATGGCTATGACGCTTTGAAGGACGACTACGGCAGCATGACGGAGAAGGGCATCACCGACCCGACGAAGGTCGCCCGCTCCGCGATCCAGAACGCTTCCTCCATCGCGGCGATGTTGCTGACCACCGAATCCCTCGTCAGCGACCTGCCCGATAAGAACCCCCCGGCGCCCGCACAGCCGCCGATGTACTAAATCGATTAGGCGCATACATGCAAGGCCCTTTCCGTTGTCGGAAGGGGCCTTTTTACAGGCGAAACCGGTTTTGCGTTCTTATGAGCCCATATTACTCAATCGGCAGGTATATGGCCATATACTGTACCCCGCCATTGCAAAAAATCTCTTCCAAGCACGGTGAATCTTCATTGGAAAATAACGAGTAGACATCGTCCGGCCTGGTACAGCCCAAGCGGTTCTTTGCATGGTTATCCGCCGCCCATTTCAGCAAAACGCCCCACGCCTGGGGGAAATCGCCGGAAAAAGGGTCCGTGATGACAAGCGTTGCAAAATTGCCTCCAGCGAACTGTTTTACTGCAACGTCGGCGTCGCCCTGTACACTCTTAGGAACCGAATAATAAACGCGATAAATCCGGCTACCATCGGGAATGCTCCGGCCTTTGTGGCAGTCAAAGCCGAATCCTCTAACCCCATTCGCGCCGGCAAACAGATTCCGATTTTCCAGCCATTTCTCCATAAAATCGATGGCAACGCGCTCCGGCTCACCGCTCGTAACTTCGTAAGAAGCTACTCGCATTGCAGGTAGTGCTACCCGCTCTGTTTTGCCGAATTCCATTTGCTACCTCCACCGCTGTAAGATCCTTCTCGCACTATACGCCTTGAGGAGGAATAAAGCAATTGATGCGCCACCCGTGGCCAAAGCAATGCTACTTTTCCACGATGAGCTCCCACCGCACGCCTATGCAATCGATCAGCGAGGTAAAATAGTCGCTGTAGGATGTTGTGCACGGCGCGGTGATAACGCGTCCCCCTTCGCTGAGAATGGCAAAGCTTGCCTCGGCCTGCTTTACGCTTTCCATCGATAGGAGGATCGAAACCGTGTTGCCTGCCGGGGCATCAAGCTCGGAAGCATCCGACATCATCAGCCGCACTGGCCCTATGAACAGTTCCGCATGGTAGACAAAATCGGCTCGCTCGCCGCTATAGCGCTCATCTTGCGCGTCGGCATACCGCAGCAAGACCGCAACGCGCGCATCAAACGCCCTTTGATATAGTTCGATCGCCTGGGCGCATCGGCCGGAAAAGTGCAAATTAGGCACGATTGTCATGGATAATCCCCCTCGCTCTAGTATATGGGAAGAATACCGCAGAAAACAAGACATCATTGCGTCCTATTCGAGGAGCATGTTCGTCAACTCCGTCCCTTTTCGGCCACCCAATTGGCCTGGAAACTGCTCCTGCCAGCTCGCCCCACTCCCGCATGCCGACCACCGGGAACATCAAGACACCGTCAGCCCGACGATTCACGGGCTGGTTTTGCCGATATCCACGGGAAGGATCAAAATGCGCAGGCCCAACACAGCCCCCAAAGAGGCTGGATGCGCGCGGGGCGGCGTCGGGCCGCGGGTCTCCCCTTCGCGCCATCCGCCGCAATGCTCGTCGCAAGACCCTCCGGCTTGTCCAGGGATTAGCGGTTTTCCTCCATTTCTCTTTTGTTTGCCGCGCGCCGACGAAGCATCCGCGATAGTCGTCTAAAAGGCGATCCGGGCACTTCGGTTCTTTCAAGCGACTCACTCTTACACATTATAGAATGGTGTGGTTGGTATACCACGCTACTATACAATATGCAATAACCGTCCCGGATTGATGAGACATATGGTATAATGCGTCGAAGAAATCATTCACTTGCAATATTTTACGCCCAACTTTCTTTTAAGGCAAAAGGAGATTGAAAAAATGTACGCAATGGTTCCGATGATGGCCGGCGATGTTTCCGATGCATTGAACCTTTGGCGCGCTCAGTTCGATCGGTACTGCAAACACGACTCCTTCCCCGATTTTGCGAACGGCGGCGAAGAGACGATTAAGCGGTACTTGCTTGAGCAAATAGAAAAGGGCAACGCCGTCGTCGCGAAGCGAGAGGAGCGCATCGTCGGCTATATGGCTTGGATGTGTTTTGATTTTCATAGCGAGAGAACAGCCTTCTTACCCATCGCCGGGCATGCGGCTTCCTTGGGCGACGAGATTGGCATTTATGAAGAAATGTATGCTTATGCCGCGCAGATATGGGTGCCGGATGATCGATTCAACCATCTATGGATGACATATTTTGACGATGAAGCCCTAAAGAACAGGTTGTACGACCTCGGGTTCGGCTCGTATGTCGTCGACGCATGCCAGTCGACGGCAAAGCGCATGGAGTCTTCATGTGATTATCCTATTCATTTTGCAACTTTGAAAGATGCGGACGCCTTGCTCGCATTTGCGAACACTTCGACGGCATACTACTTGAGCTCGCCCCTATTTCTTAAAAGGAACCCTCATACAAAGGCTGAGATGATTGAGCTTATCGAAAACGATTATGTTCTTCTTGCTTGGGACGGCGGCAAGATCGTCGGCTTTATGAGTTTCTCCACGAAACAGAATTTTCATTTTGAACATTTGACGACGCCGGATAGTTCCGCGCGCGTCGGCATATTCACCGATCCGAAGTATCGGCAAAAGGGAATCGGCTCGGCGATGTTGGCAAAGGCGTTCGAATTTTGCCGCAAAAAAGGAAAGTACTTCATTCACGTTAACTTTGAAACGGCAAACCCGAATGCGATTCAGTTTTGGCCCAAGTATTTTAGGCCGGCCGTTCGCTCCGTAAGAAGAACCGTCAACAAAGATGCCAATTTTTTAGCATGAAAAGGAGCGATGGCGATATGCCCAATGCTATTTGGTTTATATCCTACAAACTGAAAAAAGGTGTATCGGCAGAGGATTTCTTGCTCGCATCGGAAAAATGCCATCACGAGGTCTTATCTAAGCAAAAGGGCTTTGTTTCTTGGGAAGTGCTTCACGACGGAGATACATGGGTTGACTTGGTGAAGTGGGAAACGGCGGAGGATGCAAAAAACGGCGAAACCGCGGGCGCAAACAACCCCGCCGCTCGCGAGTTTTATGCCTATATCAACATGAATAGCTGCAAGCTGCAGCTCTATTGCATTGAAAAAAGCCACTAGTGTATATGCGGCCGCCACGCAGGTTGATGGGTTTACACCCGATTTGGAAATTTTGTGGTAGATGAGGGTATCTATACCAGTGGAGGATCATTATGGATCAGAGAAATGAAGAAAGATTTGCAAATAAAGCGAATCTTTACAGACAGTTTAGACCCACATATCCCAAAGAGTTTATAGATTTTTTGTACTTTCAAGTTGGATTTACAAAAGAAAGCGTTATCGCCGATATCGGCTCAGGTACCGGCATATTTAGCCGCCTTTTGTTAGAGCGGGGCAGTCGTGTATATTGCGTTGAACCGAACGAAAACATGCAAAATGCTGCGAAGGAAGATTTGGCGGCATTTGAAAACTTTATTCCTATAAATGCCTCAGCTGAAAATACCAACTTGCAAGAAAAAAGCGTTGATTTT
>JAVBNW010000036.1:0-10739 GCA_031551255.1 Eubacteriales bacterium
GGCGGCTGTCGCGCCTACAGCGCCGTCGGCGCCGGTGGGGCCGGTAGCGCCTGTCGCGCCTACAGCGCCGTCGGCGCCGGTGGGGCCGGTAGCGCCTGTCGCGCCTACAGCGCCGTCGGCGCCGGTGGGGCCGGTGGCGCCTGTCGCGCCTACAGCGCCGTCAGCGCCGGTGGGGCCGGTCGGGCCTAAGGCTCCCTGTGGGCCAATGGGGCCTTGCGGGCCTTGAGCACCGGTGGTGCCATTCGCGCCGGTAGGGCCTGTGGCGCCTGTGGCTCCGTTTGCGCCGATAGCGCCCGTTGCACCGGTAGCGCCCGTTGCACCGGTAGCGCCTGTTGCACCGGTAGCGCCGGTGGGGCCGGTAGCGCCAGTAACGCCGTCAGCGCCGGTAGGACCGGTCGGCCCTTCCGGGCCGGTGGGGCCAGTTGGGCCTTCGCAGCGGCAATCTTCACAGCAATTGCAGCAGTGCCAATAAGGGCAATGGTGTGGCATAAGCGTAACCTCCTTTGTTCCAGAGCCGGCCCGGTCAGCCGGGTCGGCCCTGGATATTCTATGCGTGCGGATAGAAAGCTGATAATCTCAAAACATATCGTTTGCCGACGGCTGAAGATATACGAAAAACAAATAAAACGGCGCGGATGCTCCTTGCATTCGCGCCGTGTTGCCGCTTCGTTCTTGCTTTTTAGGGATTTCGCTCCCGCAGGCATATTGCCGCCTTGTTAAGCCTGCCCGCATAATTTGTACCGACGATGGAGGCGAGTTTCTTTTTATTGGCGATGAATCGCTCTTCCTTAAGCAGTGTATCCCAGCTAAACAGTTCCGCCCATCCTTCCGGCATGGATATGCGTTCTTTCCCAGGGCATGCGTTCAGGCAGGCGTCGCAGCCCAGGAGAAGGTCGCCCATCAGCGGCCTAAGTTCCGGCGGCGAAGCCGTGGCGTTCCCCATATAGGTTCGCAAGCAGCGGGAGGTATCGACGCGCCCTTGTGCGATTGCGCCGGCAGGGCAGGCCTTCTCGCACGCGCCGCACCCTGCGCATGGCATGGGCGCGCAGGCCGGATGGTGGAGCGTTATTTCCGCGTCCAGAAGAATCGCTTCCAATGCCATATGATCGCCTTCGCGTACGATGAGGCCATTGCGGCCGTATTCGCCCAGGCCGGCCGCCTGGGCGAGCGGCTTGAGCCGAAGCGCGCGAGCAGGACGCGCACCCACGTTAAGGTTGTTAAGAAAAGCCGTCAGTTCTCTCGCGGCCATATACGAGCGGTGCGAGGCGGCATAGTAGGCGCTGACCCTTCCGACCCCGCCGGGGTACTCGTCGATCGTACGGTAGGGCATGGAAAGCACCAATACTGTGCGCGCACCCAGGAGCTCTTCGCCAAATTGCGCATCGGTAGGCAAGCGGGCATGGTTGCCCGCGTAGGAACGCCAAAGTGCATGGGCGTTCAGCGCCTGCGCGGAGGTGAGGGTTGCGGCGGCGTCAAAGCCGAGCCTTGTTATTTCCTCAAGAACCGCTTGTAGCATGATGTCCTCCTTTGCTCCGCTCTATAATCGCCGACCCCCAAATGAGAAAACCTAAGAGGCCTATTTCCCATACCACGGCGTTGTCATCCTCGGCGTGCCGCCCAGCACGCCTGTATCCTTCGTCTTATGGCGCGAAAAACATCCTCGCTCATCTCGCCCCCATTTTCAAGTTTGGCGCCTATACTTGCCGCAGAATAAGAAATCCATGGGGGTTTATCCGCCCCAAAGCGCCGCGGTTTCGCGGGCGACGTAGTACGCGTTCGGCCCCAGGATGCTTTCAAACAGCGTGATTTCCCCCGCTGTCCACGATATGGATGCGATGTCGGGCCAGTGCGCGGGCGGGGCATAATCCCGCGCAAGGGTGATGTGCGGCGCGTATTTGCCTTGTTCCCCCAGATCGCGGGCAAGCGCTTGCAAGGCTTCCCCGCCGTATACCCGCGCGTGCGCGATGCGGCCAAACGACGAAAGCCCGTCTAGGCGAAGCGGGAAAGGCGGATGGGAAGCCGCGACTTTTGCAAGCGCCGCCTGCGCCCGGATGAGGCCCTCGTCGTCGCAGTCGCCCAGGAAGCGCAGCGTTAGATGCAAGCGGTCGGCGCGCACGAAGCGCCCCCGCCCCATGATCTTCAATTCATCTTGCGCGCGCAGCAGGGCATCGCGTGTCTGCGCACTGGGGATGATACCGTAAAACAGGCGCACTACATTTCACCCTTGACAATATAATAACTATATGTTATATACTAAATATAACATATAGTCGAGGTGATCTCCATGATCCTGAAGATTGCGGTCGAGAGCGAGGAGCCGATCTACCGCCAGCTTGTCGAGCAGCTGATCGTGGGCATAGCACGGGGCGAGATTAAGCCCGGCGAGCCGCTCGCGCCCGTTCGACAACTCGCCCAAGATCTTGGCATTAATTTGCACACGGTCGCCAAGGCATACGGCGTGCTCAGGCAGGAAGGGTATCTCGTCAACAACCGGCAAAAAGGTATGACGGTGGCGCTGTCGCCTCCGCCGGCCGACGAGGACTTCCGGCAACGCATCGGCGCGGAGCTCGCCGGGCCGCTCGCCGAAACCGTGCTGCGCGGCATGAGCCGCGAGGAATGTCTTGCACTGTGCTCCGAAGCGTTGGACGAATTGGTAGGGGGTGCTTAGTATGCTGCCAGCCCTGTTGATCATCGCATTGCAAATCGTTATGGTAGCCGCGTTTGGTCTAACACCGCATCTAACGCGCAGAAGCGACTGCTTCGGCGTTTCCGTTCCTGAAGAGGTGAATGCGCTGCCCGAAATTGCCAAGCTCAGGCGCGCCTATCTTCTCAGATGCGCGGCAGCGGCGGTCGTCACCATCGTTCCGCCCGCCGCCATGCTGTTCTCGGGCGAGCCCGACGTCGCGGCGTTTTGCGTATATGCCGCATGTACGTTTGTTTTCATCGGGTTATCGTTCGTATTCTACCTTTTTGCACACCGCACCGTCAAGCGAATGAAGGCCGAGCGCGGCTGGATGGCCGTGCGGCCCCAGATCGTCGCCGCGGATGCGGCGCCCCGCAAGAGAGTTCCTTCCGTTTGGTGGACGGCGATCCCCCAGCTCATCTTTACGGCCGCATCGGTGGCGATCGGCTACGCGTGCATTGGCGCGCTGCCCGACATGGTGGTTACGCATTGGGATTTGCAGATGCAGCCCGACGCCTATACCGCAAAGGGGCCCGGGCTGATTTGGATGTTGCCGGTCATGCAGCTGTTTCTCGCCGTGTGCATGGCCTTTGCGCACATCGCGGTGCTGAAATCTCGCCGCCAGCTCGATGCCGCCGACCCTGAAGATTCGCTGCGCCGCGAAAACATATTCCGCCGCGCATGGGTATGGTACATCGCGTTGCTGGGAGGGCTGCTGGCCGCGGGCTTTACGCTGATGCAGGCGGCTATGTTCCAGCTGATCGATATGACGGCCGGGCTCGCGTTTTTGCTCGGGATTGCGGGCGTTTCGATCGTGGGCGCGGTGGCGCTCGCGGTGGCGTTGGGGCAGGGGGGCAGCCGCCTTCCCAGGCGGCCGGCGATCGAGCCTGACGGCGTCGACCGGGATGACGACCGCTTCTGGAAGCTCGGAATGATCTACTATAACCCCGACGATCCGGCGGTATTCGTCGAAAAGCGCTTTGGGGTGGGGTTTACCAACAACCTTGCGAGGCCGGCCACCTGGGTGATGATCGGGGGCTTCCTGGCGCTGATCGTCGGCATACTGGTGGCCGTATATTTGCTGGTGAGTTAGCCCGGAGAAAAGTTGCTCAAAACCATCCCCTGCAACGCCGCGGCATTGCAGGGGATGGTTTCCCTTGCCTCCTTTGCGAAAAAGCCTGTTCGGGAGCGGTCAACCGCCATCCTGTTTTGCGACGATGCCGCGCCTAAGGTAAAGAACGCCTACAAAGGAGATCGCTGGAAAAATTGCGCCCAGCAGCATGCCTGCGCGCAGGCCCAGCTGCTCGGGGCCGAGGCTTTCTACCAGCGGCGCAAGCGCAGGTATTTGCGGCGCGCGCTCGGCCAATACGCCCACCAGCCACGGGCCGACCGACGCCCCGATATCCCCTCCCGCCGCCATAATCGCGAACAGGATCGCGCCCGCGTACGGGAAGCGCGCGGCCGCCAGCGTCAGCGAGCCGGGCCACAGAAGGCTTGCGCCCAGCCCCGTCAGCGCGCAGGCCGCCAACGTCAGCCAGCTCGAGCCCGAGAACGCCACGGTAAGATAGCACGCCACCGCCAGCGCGGAGCCTAGCATCATCACCCGGTGAAGCTTCACCCGCCCGCCGACCTTGCCGTACCATGCGCGCCCCAGGCCGAGCATCGCGCCGAACATGCACATGCCCAGCGCGTCTCCCATCAACTTGGGAAGGCCCATCGCCTTTTCCATGAACGCCGACGCCCATTGGGACATGTTCAGCTCCGCCATCGCGCCGGTCATGATCACGATCATCGCAACAAAGAAGAACGGATCCTTCAACACGCGCCGCATGCCGGTACGCTGCTCTTCCGGAATCGGCGGGGCGAGAGGGGCCTTTGCGAATAAAATCGCGTCGGCGATGGGCAGAAGCATCCACATCGCCGCGATCAGCGGCCACCATCCGCTGGGCAGCGCGAATAGCAGCAGCGTGGTGATCAGCACCACGGCCACCTGCCCCCACGCATAGAACGAGTGCAAAAGGCTCATCGCCGCGGATTTTTCGTCGGAGGGGATCGAGTTGACGATAGGCGAGAGCAAAATCTCCATCAGGCCTCCGCCGATGGAAAAGATGATCGTGGCGACGACAAACCCCGCGTATTCCGAGCCGCGAAACAATGTAGGGGTCAGCGCGAATAGCGCGAGCCCCGCGGCCGCCGCAATGTGCCCGCCCACCGCGAACGGCCGAAAGCCGTAGCGGTCGATCAGGCGCGCGCACGCAAGGTCTACGGTAACCTGCGACACAAAGTTGATCGTGATCAAAAGCCCCAGTTTTTCAAAGCCGATGCCGTATTGCGCGCGCAGCGTCAAAAACAAGATGGGGGTGAAGTTGACTACGACCGCCTGCACGACGTTGCCCAGGTAGCACGCGAGCGTGGTCGACCGGTAGGAGACAGCACTTTTTTCCATGGGAGAACCGCCTTACATGTTTCGTTCTTCCCGGCAAAATACCCCTTCGGCATTTTTGCCGTCCGGTGGATATCATAGCCGTATGTGGTAGGTTTGTCCAGAAAAACCGCCTTGTGCCGGCATGGCGGATCTTGCCGAACGAACGCACCCTGCTCCCTTGGCGTTTATGAAGGGAAAACAAACCAAAGACAGGTGGGGCGCAGGATGAGGGATGTAAACCTCGCCGGGGCATGGCGGCTCAGCGGCGAAACGCCGTGGGAAGACGGGGATGCAATCGATCCGATCGCATGCCGCGTGCCGGGCGACGCTCTGTACGCGTTGGAAGAGGCGGGGCTTATCGCCCCCGCGCGCACTGCGCAGGAAATGCGGGCGCGGGAGTGGGCATCCCGCCGCATATGGACGTACGCCTGCACGTTTACGCTGCCCGAGGAGCCCTACGAGGGCCGTTCGGAAAAGCATTTTTTGCAGCTACGCGTGGCGGGAAGGGGAAGCGCCCTCATCGACGGCCTAGAGGTCGGGCGTTTTTTCGGCCCCTGGCGCGAATCGGTGCTCGATGTGACCCGATTCCTGGAAGACGGCCAAACCCATTCCATTGTGCTGCGCATTGAGCAACCCATGGAGGAAGAGGGGCCGGCGCCCCGCGCGGGGGTGCTCGACGCGCGGGTGCGCTCGGTGGCGTTTTTGCGCATCGAAGCGTTGCGCGCGCGCGTCGAGGGAGACAAGCTGATTGCCGATGCGTGCGTAGAGGGCTTTTCATCGGGCAGGGTGAATTTGCGCTACCGGGTTTTGCTCGGCGACGAACTGACGGCAGCCTTTGACGCGCAGGAGAAGCTGATCGCCGACCGGCAATCGTATCGCCATGAGATCCCCCTGCCGGATGCGCAGGTGTGGCGCGCGGGGGAAAGAGGGGCATATACCCTGCGCCTTTCCGTCGAGCGCGGAGGGGTGCGCTGCGACGAGGGGCAGATTTCCGTCGCGGTGCGTCGGCATACGTTTGCCCCGCCCGCCGGACACATCGCCGCGCTCCCTTACGCGCTGTACGACGGGGAGAACCAGGTGTTCCTAAGAGGGGTGAACGTGGCCGCGCCGGTCACCGCGTTGGAGCTTACATCCTTTGCCCGCGCAGGGGCAAACCTTGTGCGCTTTCACGGCGCGATGCCGCCGGATGACGCAGCGCTTCAAGCGTGCGACGCACTGGGGCTTAACGTATGGCTGGAGGTCCCTCCCGATCCTTCATACGCCGCCGACGCCGCGCGCAGGCTGGCGGCCCACCCTTGCGGCGCGCTGCTCAGCGCCGGGCACGGCCTTGCCGGGCCGGACGGCGCTCCGGCAGGCCCTATGCACCCCGCCGCCTATGCGGTGCGCGAGGCGGCGCTTGCGCAAAACCCGACGCTTACGGTATTGCCTTCGTCGCCGTCCGGCCCGGTCGCCGAGCTTCTTGAGCGCTATGAAGGCCGCGGCCTGTGCCACGACGTGCACGGCCCGCTCGACTATGCGGAGGATCTGTACGCCCGCCTGGATGCCGCCGATGCGCTGTTGCTTTCCAAGGTAGGGTTTTCCGCGCCGCAAAGATTGCCTTCGGGGGACTGGCGCGCGCAAGGCGCGGGATTTCTTGCGTGGATGGAGGCGCTGTGCGGGCCCTTGCCCGATCAAGAAGCCTATGTGCGCGTAGGCTGCCACATGCAGGCCGAAACCCTTCGCTATGCGGCGCTTTCCGCGCGCAGGCGCGAGGGGGGCGGCTGTGCGGGGGCGATCATCTGGCGGGGCAATGCGCCGGAGGCGGGCGCGATATCCCATGCCCTGCTCGATGCGGACGGGCTCGAACGTCCCGCGCTCTGGGCGCTTTCCAGGGCATGGGCTCCGGTCGCGGTCAGCGCGAAGTTGGACAAGTCGTGGTTTTTGCGGGGCGAGCCGCTGCGCGCAGAAGTTTTCCTACATGTGCCCGCGGGCGGCGCGGGGCTTTATGCGGTTTCGGCGCAGATTGTGGATGTGCGCGGCGTCGCCCTTGAGGAGGGACTGTGGCAGGTTTCGGCCCGGGCGGCGTGCTCAAGGGCGGGCGAACTTGCGCTTGCCCTTGCGTTTGACGCGCCGGATCTGCTTTTTTTGCGGCTCAAGGTTGCGCAATGGGAAGAGACGCTGTTTCAGGATACCTATACGATTTGCATTCCACACGAAGGCGAGCCCGTTTTTGCGCCGCTTTTGCGCCTGCCCGCGGCGAAGCCGTCTGTCGGCCTGCGCGATGGCGCCGCCGAGCTCGTCAACGACGGGCCTTTTGCCTTGCTTGGCGCAACGGTGCACGCCGGGCGGGAGTTGCTTTGCGGCGGCGTGGTTATGCCATGGGAGAGAATACCGCTGCGCCTGCCCGAGGGCGTGCTGCCCGAAAGCCTGAGGCTGGGCGCGATGAACCTGCTTCCTCAAGGCTAACGGCGGCGTGCTGTGATTGGGAACGGGGCCTGATGGCTCGACCTTTTACATCGGATGCCAGTATGCGAGCACGCCCTGCGCTATGATTTCCGCCACTTGTTGCCGGTAGGCTTCCGTCGCAAGCAGCGCCTCCTCGCGCGGATTGGATAAGAAGCCGCATTCCACCAGCACGGAGGCTTCACAGGTGCCTAGCATAAAGTAATCGCCGCTCTGCGCAGTCTTCTTATGGCGTCCGTCGGCGCTGTGAAACGCGTTTTGGATGGCGTTCGCGAGCGTCGCGCCGTCTTCGCTGCCCTCGCGGTAATACGTCAGCGCGCCGCTGGGGCCGCTTGCGGTATAGAAGTTCATGTGAATGGAGAGCAGCATCTGCGCCTCGCAGCCCCTGACGACCTCTTCGCGCAGGGCCATATCCTGCTTTTTGCGGTTGCCCGAGGCGTCCGGGTCCACAAGGGATGTATCCGTTTCCCGCGTCATTACCACATATGCGCCCAAACCCTCGAGCGCATCGCGAACCCTAAGCGACACATCCAGGTTAAGCGGCGCTTCCAGCGTGCCGCGGGCGCTTTCGCAGCCTTGGTCGTATCCGCCGTGCCCCGGGTCGATGGCGATGGTGATGCCGGAAAGCGGCGCACCCAGAGCGGCGGGCGCTTCTTCGCCCGGCGCAAAGCCCTCGCCGCGCGTGACGACGCGCGACATGAGCAAAGCAAAGCTCAGCGCTAACAGCAAAATGGCGGCGGCTCCCTGCTTCCTGTCCATCGGCGATCCCTCCGCAAGAAGGATATGCATGCTTAGGGCGGGCTATACGGGAGCCGCTGTGGCGCAGAAAATCCGCAATAGAACATTCTGAACGTTTCAGGTGATTTCAGACAAAACATTCGTTGTTTTTTTCGCCTTTATCCACACTGTCCACAGGGTTATCCACAGTTTTTTACTACCTATTGCGCTTTTTGAGGGGCTTATCCACAGGCAACCCAAA
The DNA here is from genome assembly GCA_031551255.1 of Eubacteriales bacterium. Classification (GTDB taxonomy): domain Bacteria; phylum Bacillota; class Clostridia; order Christensenellales; family UBA1750; genus JAVBNW01. The sequence continues at coordinate 8,530 of JAVBNW010000036.1, forward strand.
ACCTTGGCAAAGCTGGCGAACGTCTTTTTGCTATTCGGCATGGAGAAGCTCGGATGCTTGTCAAGCGGGTTTTGAAAACTTTTCGCGTGAAATTTTCCCTTCAAATCGTCAAATTTGCACTCGTTCTTCGACATCGCCTTGCATGGAGCGCTGCGTAAAAAGAAGCTATGCGCCTTTTTTTCATCCTTTCGCCGCGATTCTTTCTAAGTTGCAGGTGGCGTACAATGCGCATATACGGGCATCCGGCAAGGCTTCCAGCCGCCGTTTTGCGCTCAGGCCGACCCCTGCTTGACAAACGCTCTTTCATTGCATACAATGCCTGTAGTATCCTAGAACGGGAGGCGCACCCATGAACATGACGACCTGCATCGATTAACCGCATAACACGGCGAGCTTTCGCCGCTTCGGTTGCAGGAGTCTTTTTCGCACGCCTCATCATGCATGAGAACGCGGACGCTCTTTGGAGCCTCCGCGTTTTTTCTTTTTTTGCGTAGCGGCGGCCCTGCATCCGGCGCGAGCCCGCATTTACTGTTGGCCCTAAGGAGGAATGCTTTTATGCCGCCTATCCGCGTAAAAAATTTATCGTTTGGCTACGACGCCGAACCCGTTTTTGAAGATTTGAATTTGTTGTTCGATTCCGACTGGAAGCTGGGCATGATCGGCCGAAACGGCCGGGGAAAGACGACGCTTTTGCGCCTTTTATCCGGCGAGCTTGCGCCACAACAGGGCGTGGTGGAATCTCCGGTAGCAATGGCTTCCTTTCCATTTTCTCTCGACCCCGATGCGATGGCGTTGGATGCGGCGCGCGCGCATAGGGGAGCTGCGGATTGGCTCATACAACGCGAGCTTCAAAAGCTTTGCGTGCGCGAAGATATCTTATATAGGCCGGTTTCCACGTTGAGCGGGGGAGAGCGTACAAAGCTGATGCTCGCGGCGCTGTTTGCGGCCGACCCCGGCTTTTTGCTGATCGACGAGCCGACCAACCACCTGGACATGCACGGCAGAAGGCTCGTGGGGGAATACCTCGCCTCCAAGCGCGGCTTTTTGATGGTCAGCCACGATCGCGCGTTTCTCGACCGGAGTGTCGACCATATCCTGTCGTTGAACAAGACCGGCGCCGTGATCGAGCAGGGCAACTACACAAGCTTCGCAGCTAACCAGCGCCTGCGCGACGAGTACGAGATCGAGCGCAATGAAAAGCTGACGAAGGAGATCTCCAAGCTGGAGGAATCGCAAAGGAACAAGCGCACATGGTCCGACAAGGTGGAGGCCGGCAAGCTCGGAGCGACCGACCGGGGGCACGTCGGCCATCTGGCCGCGAAGGCCATGAAGCGCGCGTTGTCCATCCAAACGCGCCAGCAGCGCATGATCGACGAAAAAAAAGATCTTTTGCACGATATCGAATATGCGTCGGAGCTGCGCCTGGAGACGCTTGCGCACGATAAAAAAGTGTTTTTGACGGCGGAAAGCCTGAGCCTTGGCTACGACGGCGTGCCCTGCGTAAAGGGCATCGATTTTCAGCTGGCACGCGGCGAACGGCTTGCCGTTACCGGGGCCAACGGCGCGGGTAAGTCGACGCTTTTAAAGGCGGTGCTCGGCGAGCTTGCGCCGCTTGCGGGCGAACTGCGCCTCGCGCCGCGGCTCACACTCTCCCACGTCGCACAGGAGACGGCGGGCCTTCGCGGAGACGTGCGGGATTTTGCCCGTACGCGCGGCGCGGATCTCACCCGCTTTCTGATGCTTTTGCGCAAGCTGGATTTCCCGCGCCGTGAATTTGAAAGGGACATCGCCCAGATGAGCGAAGGACAGAAGAAAAAGCTGTTGATCGCCGCCTCGCTGTGCACCCCGGCGCACTTATATCTTTGGGATGAGCCGCTTAATTTCGTGGATGTGCTCTCGCGCATCCAAATCGAGGATTTGATCGCGTCCAGCGACGCTACGATCCTGCTGGTGGAGCACGACGAACAGTTTCTTAAGGCCATCGGCGCGCGCAGGCTCGAACTGAGCCCCGCATAGCGCGTTTTGCAGGATGCGGTGAAGTTTTGCTAGAACCGTTCTTTCACTTGCCCCTTTGCCCGCGCATGGTTACGATGGAAATATAGTGACCGAACCCCAAAACGAACACATCTGCGCGGCCTATTTTGCGTGCCACTGCGTTGTCGTCCTCGACGTGCCCGCCCAGCACGCCTGCATCCTCCGCCTTGCGGAAC
>JAVBNW010000113.1:0-8667 GCA_031551255.1 Eubacteriales bacterium
GTAGGCGGCTCGAACAGGAGACACCATTCTTCCAGGCATTCGGGAGGGATCGCGATGCTCTCCACGCTCGTGTTGGCGTTTCGCTCCCGGAGCCGCCGAAACAACTCTTCTTTGGGCGTATCCATATAGTGGATCTTGAAGCCTGCGCTTAGGGCCTTGGCCCTGGCTTTCATCACGTCCCTTTCCGAGCGCGACCAGAAGCCGAAGTCGAGGATGACGCTGATGCCCAAAGACAAAGCCTTTTGCGCGACATCCCACATGATCAACTCGATGTTGGTATGCAAGGTATCAAGATCCGCGTCAAAATGGTATACGCCACCGAAGAGTTTGCGCTGCCATGCGTCGGGAGAAAGAAGCAACGCCCGTTGCTCTTTTTCAAGTTGCCTTGCGTAGGTCGTCTTTCCGCTGCACGGCAGGCCGACCATGAGATGCAACGTCGCCATCAGATCACTCCCAAGCCAGATTCTTTTTAATACGAATTGTACAGCATTGTTGCTGGAATACTAAGCGCATCCCGCTCGATTGCGCTCTAGCGGGATGCTTTCCGGCAGCGGTTTGTTTTGTTGTTTTGTGAACCGACGTCATTCTACCGCAGTTCGGCATTCGGCTAAACAAAAAATGACCCAAGTCTTATCCGATAATATACCTGCTGCGAAGCCAGGTTTCCAACGCCTGCGGCCATGCGCATGCGCCGCGTTCGTCCTTGGCAAGCCCGAGCCCATGGGGCCCCTTTTCGTATAGATGCAGTTCAAAGGGAATCTTCTTTTCCGCCAGCGCGTCCGCATAGTCGAGCGCCTGGCGAACAGGCACGATGCCGTCCTCGCGCGTCTGCCACAAAAAGGCGGGCGGCGAATCTTCGCGCAGGATTCGGGTGGGCGAGAAGCGCCATGCGTCTAGATAGTCGATTCCTAAAAATTCGAGCATGGATTCCGGGGTGTCGCCAACCGTCTGCGGGTCGAGCATGGCATAACATGGGATCACGTAATCCGGTCGACAAGACTGTCTTTCTATAGGATCGGGGCTTTGCGCGTTGCCGGCGTCAAAATGCACCGAGCACATACCCGCTAGGTGTCCGCCCGCAGAAAAGCCAATGATGCCAATCTTGCCAGGATCGATGCGGTACGCGTCGGCATTGTGCCGAAGAAAGCGAAATGCGCGCTGCGCGTCGAGCAGCGCGCAATCGATGGAATAGGGCTTCACGCGGTAGTCCAGCACAAAGGCGGATACGCCCATAGAGCTTAGCGCTTCTCCAATGCGCACGCCTTCCTTTTCCATTTCCTTGTATACATAGCTGCCGCCCGGCGCCACGATACACGCCGCGTGCATTTTGCCTACGGCGGCGGGAATGTGCAGAAGGGAGGGGATATCCTGATCGGCGACGTCAGGGTCAAACAACGGCGTTTGACCCTGACTCCACAAGTAAACCTTATTCGCCATTAAAACGTTACCGGCGCTCCCTTTTCGTGGCTGACATACGCGGCCTCGAGCAGGGCGGTCAGGCGGATGCCGGAATCCACGTCAAAAGGAATCGGCTTGCCGTTTACGACGCCATCCACCCATATCTGCATCGGGATCGGCAGCGCGGCGGGCAGCTTGTCGGGCTTCATCCAGCCATCGGCTCCGCTCAGATGCACCTCGACATCCTTGCCGACCGCGCGGAAAGAGCCCTTTGTTCCGTATAGCTCGAGGATGCCGGGGGAGTAGGGCGTCATCAGCGAGGTTTCGAGCACCGCCACGGCCTGATTTTTAAATTCTACCATGCATACCGCGGTGTCGTCGGTTTCGCGGCCGGTTTGGAACGTCATCGCCGCGGAAACCTTAGCGGGCGCGCCAAGCAACCAATCGGCCAGGTAGCACGGATGGCAGCCAAGATCCATCAGCGCGCCGCCGCCGGTCAGGGATTTGTCGAACCAATAGGGCGGCAGCCAGCCGCGCAGCGCGCCGTCGTGGCCGTTGCGCATGCGCATCAGCGAAATATCGCCCAAGAGGCCCTTGTCGATCAGGTCTTTTGCGTATAAGTACATCGGCTGCGTGCGGTAAGGGTAGGACATGCAAAACTTTATGCCCGCCTCACGCACGGCGGCGGCGATCTTCTCGCAGCCCGCAACAGTGGTGGCAAGCGCCTTTTCGGTATAGATATGCTTGCCGGCCTTTGCCGCCTTGATCATCACTTCTTCGTGCATGCTCGTCGGCGTTGCGACGATAACGCCTTGGAAATCATCCTTGGCGAGCAGCTCGTCCAAATCCTTTACAAACGTGGCGTCCAACTCTTTGGCCCATTCCTCGCCGCGCGGCGGCTCCTCATCCCACACATAGGCTACCTTGCAACCGGGGATCGCGTTCAGCTCGCGGGCGTAACCGGTAGCATGCACGTGCCAGCGGGACAGGACGGCAACTTTAAACATGGCAATTTCCTCCTCAACCTATCGTTTCCCCCAGTATAATATAGAAAAATTGAAATGTATATCAACAAAGGGTGTCCATGGGTTTTGCGGCAGGAAAAATCCTTGCGGACGTGGAATGGATATGGCTATGGAGGCTGATGATTTGATCGACGGAAAGACGGAGCGCTACGCGTTGCTCGGTGCCTCGCTCGGGCATACGCATTCGCCGCTCATCCACAACGCCCTGTTTGAGGAAGAAAGGAAAAACGCCCTGTACCTGCCGATGCCCTGCGGGGAAGATGCGTTGCCCGCCATGCTGCGCGTAATGCGCGAAGCGTTTTCCGGCTTTAATGTAACAATCCCCTACAAAGAGGCGGTGCTGCCCTTTTTAGATGAGACCGACGAAATCGCAAAGGCGATGGGCTCTGTAAATACCGTGAAGGTCGAGGGCGGAAAGCTGTGCGGCTGGTCGACCGACGGCGCCGGTTTTGCGCGAGCGATGGAACGGTCGGGCGTATCGATCGAGAGAATCGACGTGCTGATTCTGGGTTGCGGGGGGACGGCGCGCGCCATCGCATGGGAGCTTCTTGGGCGCGGGTGCAGCGTGCGTTTCCTTGCGCGCAATCGCGACAAAGCGGAAACGCTTCTACGAGAGTTGCGCGTACGCGGCTTCGCGGGTTTGCACGAAGAGGGAATTTCCTATGGACTCATGTGCAACACCACGCCGGTGGGCATGTTTCCGCACGCCGGAGATTGCCCGGCGGACGAGGCGCTTCTTTCCAGGTGCGGGGCGGTGTTCGACGCGGTGTATAATCCTTTGGAAACCGTGCTGATGCGCAAGGCGCGGGCAATGGGCCTTGTGGCGGTGGGCGGGCTTTCGATGCTGTTTTATCAAGCTGTGGAGGCGCAAAGGCATTGGGGGCTTACTCTGCCCGATTCGCAGGCGCTTAAGAGGGTATACCACATGCTGGGACATGCTCATACGTTATGAAAAGGAGGGAGCCGCATGATGAAGATTTTGGTGCTCAACGGGCCGAACCTGAACTTGCTGGGACAGAGGGAAAAGGGTATCTACGGCCATAAAACCCTCGAACAGATCCTCGACACCGTCGAGGCGGTAGCCATTACCCTGGGCGCTTCGGTGGACGGCCTGCAGAGCAATCACGAAGGGGAACTGATCGACGCGCTTCACGCCGCGCGCGGCGAATACCATGCGGTGCTTCTGAACGCGGGCGGGTACACGCATACCTCCGTAGCTTTGCGCGATGCGATCGCCGCCGTCGCCCCTTTGCCGGTGATCGAGGTGCACCTTTCCAACATCCACGCGCGCGACGAGTTTCGCCGCACGTCCATGATCGCGCCGGTTTGCGCGGGCTCGATTAGCGGCTTTGGGGAAATGTCGTATCTTCTCGCGCTGCGCGCGGCGGTTTCACTGTGAAGGTAGCGCTGATCGGCTTCATGGGCACGTTTAAATCTTCGGCCGGCAAGCTGGCCGCCGAACAGCTCGACTGCCCTTTTTGCGATACCGACGAGATGATTCAGCAGGAAGTGGGCATGAGCATTTCCGGCATCTTTGCAAGCGAAGGCGAGGCGCGCTTCCGCGAAAGGGAGGCCGCCGTCGTAGAGCGCGCGCTGACGGCGGGGGGCAGCGCCGTCATTGCGCTGGGCGGTGGAGCCGTGCTTACCGCATCCGTGCGCGATGCATTGGCCGCATGCGCATTTGTGATATGGCTTAGGGCATCTGCGCAAGAGATTCACGCGCGGGTGGCCAAAGACGTCGCGCGCCCGCTGGCGCACGGCGCGGATATCGGCCGCATTGAAGCGATGCTTGAGGAGAGAACGCCCTTATACAAGGGCTGCGCAAACGCACGCATCGCAACCGACGCAAAAACGCCCGGGCAGGTAGCCCGGGCGATATGCGGCGCATTGCCAAAAGAATTTTTTAACAGGTTATAGAAGGGGGATGCCCGCCTCGCGGCAGGCCTTATGGGTGGCGCCATCCCAAAGGGACACCTGTACCTCGCCGATGTGCGCCTTGCCCATCAAAAGCATGCAGGTGCGGGATTGGCCGACGCCGCCGCCCATCGTCAGCGGAAGCTCTCCGGCGAGCAGCCGCTTGTGGAACGGCAGCGTGCGGCGATCGTCGCAGCCGGCGAGGCTGAGCTGTCGATCCAGAGACGCCGGATCCACTCGAATGCCCATGCTCGTAATCTCCATCGCCTTGGCGAGCGGCTCGTGCCAGAACAGAAGATCGCCGTCGAGCTGCCAATCGTCGTAATCCGGCGCGCGTCCGTCGTGCGGAATGCCGGATTTGAGCTTTCCGCCGATCTGCATGATGAATGCCGTGGAATGCTCGCGAAGCAGCGCATCCTCGCGCTGTTTGGGCGTCAGGGAAGGGTATTTATCTTCCAGCTCCTGGGTGGTGATAAACAGCGTATCGCGCGAAAGCGTGGTTGTTACCGCGGGATAGGCATCCTTAAGCCACTCAAGCGCATCGCACAGCGTATCGGTCACCGCCTGCGCGGCGGCCTTGAGGGTATCGAAGGTGCGCTGCTGCTTGGCAATCACCTTTTCCCAATCCCATTGATCGACATAGATCGAGTGGGTGTTGTCGAGCTCCTCATCCCGCCGGATCGCATTCATATCAGTGAACAAGCCGTTTCCCGGCGCAAAGCCGTATTCGTGCAGCGCAAGGCGCTTCCACTTGGCCAGAGATTGGACGATTTCGCCCAGCATGTCGCCATCGGGGATATCAAAGCCGACGGGGCGCTCAAAGCCGTTTAAATTATCGTTCAGCCCAGAATTCGGGTCGACAAATAGCGGGGCGGAAACCCGCGAAAGATTCAAGTAGCGCTCAAGTCCGGCTTCTATCTTGCGCTTGATTTGCTCGATGGCGAGCTGCGTTTCATAAATGGACATCGTTGGGCGATAGCCCGCGGGGACAATTGTATGGCTCACGCAGATCCCTCCCAGTCTCGATTCAGGCCCTGAATACGCAAAAGCGCTGTGCGAGGTGCCGCACGGCGCTTTTGCCGTATTACTTCTGTATAACATAACACCCGGACGGGCCGCTTGTCAAGAAAAGGCCGGAAAAATATGCACGGTTTTTTACTCGCCGCGCCGGAGGCAGCGCCCGGTTCGCACGCCGGTAGGCAGGCTGTCGCGTACGGCGAAAGCGCCGTTCACCAGCACGTGTTCGATGCCCTTGCAGTAGGCATGGGGCTTTTCGATGGTGGAAACGTCGTCAAGGTTTGGATAGTCAAGCACGACAACATCGGCATAGCAGCCCGCGCGCAGTAGTCCGCGCCCCTTGAGGCCAAAGTGCGCCGCCGCCATGGACGTCATCTTGCGGATCGCCTCCTCCAGCCCAAGGGTCTTTTCAACTTTTACGTGATGAGTAAGATAGTGCACCATGCCCATATAGTGGAGCGGAAAGGGCGTTGTGGCCGCGAGAGGGCCGTCGACAGTCGTCGACACGCCGTCAACCCCCAGCGAAAACAGCGGATGCGCGATGGTTTCGCGCATATGCGCGTCGGAAAACAGCCGCCCTACCGCCGACACCCCGCCATCTCTTTCCAGCGCCGCCGCCATGACGTCAAACAGGCAGTCCCATTCATCCTTATGCCATAGCTCGGCAATCTTAGGGAAGGTCATGCCGTTGAGTTCCGGATAACCGGGGTTGTTTTGCAGGCGTACGCGGTACCATTCGCCGCGCGTGATAAAGCGCCAATACCGGTCGCACTCGCCGCGCAGGCGCAACCGCGTGCCGGCATCGCGAAGGAGCGCCGCGGCGTGAGCGTTGCCGTCCTTTCGCATCCAGGCGGGCAGTATGCTTAGCAAGCCGCCTGTTCCGTAGTTCAGCGGCGTCATGTCGGCCTGTATATCCATCCCCTCGGCGCGTGCGCTTTCCATGCGCAGCACGGCGGTTTGCCAGCCGCCTTCGGGTGCGCCGGTGTTTTCACGCACGTTCAGGTGCGATATTTGCCCCTTGCAGCCCGATGCGCGCACGATCTTGATAAATTCATCCACCGCCTCCACCACGCGCGCGTCGCGGTTGCGGATGTGGCTTACGTAAAAGCCGCCAAACCCTGCGCACACCTTGGCCAGACGGATGATTTCTTCTGTGCGCGCCTCGCGCCCCGGGTCGAATTCCAGCCCGGTGGAGAGCCCGAAGGCGCCGTCTTCCATGGCCTTGACAAGGTCGTGCTCCATGGCGCCAAGCGCTTGACCGCCGGGTTCTTCGCCCTTCGCGCCCGTGCGCGAGCGCAGCGTATTGTGCCCCATGAGGTAGGCAAGGTTCGGGACAATGCCGCCATCCTCAAGCGACTGGAACAGTTCCGCCAGGCCACCCGACCCCCCGGAGGGGCCGAAGAAATCTACAGAGCCTTCGCCCTGAACTTTGAGCGTCGTTCCTCCGCAGTTGCCAACGATCTCGGTCGTAATGCCCTGGCGTATCGTCGAGCAGGCGTCGCGGTTGCTTTGTATGGTGGAATCGGTGTGGCTATGCACATCCACAAAGCCCGGCGTAACCAGCTTGCCCATCGCGTCGATTACGGTTTCGGCCTGCGCGCCGTGAAGGAGCCCTACCTCGACGATAGAATCTCCCTTAATGGCGATATCGGCGGGGAAGGCCGGGTTGCCCGTTCCATCGATCGCCCAGCCGCCGCGAATCAGGATGTCCAGCGGTTTCCGAACGGAGATATCCATGCTCCCTTCCTCCTTTGGGCTATAGAATCTGCCCTATCAAAGGCATATCCTCGTCTTCGATGTTGTCAAAGAACACCGATTCGCGCGTCTCATCCCGGCTGAACATCTCAAGCTTAGCGGGATCGAGCGCGACGCCCAGCCCCGGCCCCTCGGGCAATGCCATGCGCCCGCCCTTGAGCGGCAGCTGGGGGGAGATTACGTCGTCGGTTTGCAGCATGTAGTGCGTATCGTTCGCGAAGGGAAAGTTGGCGGATGCCGCGATCACGTGTGCGCCCGCGGCGGTGGCGACACCGGTTTCCGCCCAGGTGCCGATCGCGCACCATTTCCCGCAAGCGTCGGCCAGCGCGGCGATTTGCGAGGCGCGCGTCAGCCCGCCGGCTTCGGAAACGTAGATCACAAATACGTCGCACGCGTCGTGCTTGATCAAATCGATGGCCGATTGCAGCGTCGAGCAACCCTCGTCGGCCGCGATGGGCACGTCCACGGCCCTTCGCACGGCGGCCATGGCATCCAAGTCGTAATCCGGCACCGGCTGTTCGACATATTGGATGTCAAACGGCGTCATGGCCTTAATCCACTTGATCGCCGTGGGAACAGACCAGTTCATGTTGGCGTCCACGCGGATCTTGAGCGTAGAACCTACCGCATCGCGTATGGCGGCCAGCGTGTCGATGTCGTTGTTAAGATCGCGGCCCACCTTCAGCTTGATTTCGGTATATCCCTCGTCGCGGTACGCGAGCGCTTTTTTCGCGTTGGCCTGAGGCGTATCGATGAACAAATAGCCCATATACCGGATGTCGCTGCGGCACCTTCCGCCAAGCAGATTGTATACCGACGTGCCGAGCGCCTTGCCCTTAATATCCATAAGCGCCATCTCGATGCCGGATATGCCAAAGGCCGCGATGCGCGTAAAGTGACGCGTAAACTCCTCCATGCGCCGCACGAGGCGCTCGATGCGCATAGGGTCCTGGCCGATCAAAAATTGCCTAAGCTCGTGGTTGACGAGCGTTTCCACGGTGGGGAGGGTCGGCCCTACGCATTCGCCCAGGCCGACGATGCCTTCGTCGGTATGGATTTCGAGAATCATCGCGGGCGCCGATCTGCGTATGCCGCCCGACCACTTGACAGGGTTGAGCAGAGGAATGCGTACGCGCGTGGTTTTTACATCGGTAATCTTCATCCGAACACCTCCCATGTAGCCTAATTTTCATGTGGTCTTTGCCTGTAGACTAGCATATGCGTGGCAGCCGGTCAACGCGGGAAGATACGGTTATCATCGCGATATGCAAGTCCTTAACGTGGCTCATGTATGCCGGATGCTTGGAAACATTGTAGATGTAGCAATCCGGCATCGCGCAGGGCGGCACTCGGAAAGGCCTCTCGCTTACAACCACCACGTCTGCGTCATTTCCGGCCGGACTTGCATATTAGCCGGAATGAGCCCGCGCACGGCGGTCGCGCTCCGGCTCTTTTAAGCGGGGCCCCCCCCCGAACGCAAGGATTGGCGGGGGGGGGGGGCGCCCCCGGCAGACAAACCGAGGGTGGTTAACCGAGATGTGGGGCGAGGCGGGAGGAC
>JAVBNW010000005.1:0-47264 GCA_031551255.1 Eubacteriales bacterium
TGAACATGGGATGGAACGGCAGGGCCATGGGCGATTCCGCCCTGGAAGTGCTGGTGGATGCCGCCGCTTTTATCGGGGATGCGGCGAAAGCCGCGCAGGAAAGGCTTCCCCTTGAGCGCTTCTCGGCCAAGGTATGGGTGAACCCCCACGACCCGGACGACTATTACGTGCAGATGCTCTATCATCCGCCGGAGGACGCGGCGGCAAACGGCAGCCAGGATGAGTGAAAACTCCGCAATATGAGCGCTGACCACGAGGAGGGGCGATGTGGAAATGAACGCAAAGGAAGCCCGCTTTGAAGGATACCTGGAGTCGCAGGGCTTTAGCGGCGTAGTTGCCATCACGGTAACGCCCGACGCGTTGCTGTTCGCCGCGCCGCTGGATCAGATCGCCGTTCCCTATGCGGATATCCGGGGCTTTGCGATCGATGGATATGCGCTGCCGATCGATACCGAGTTTGGCCCGCTGCGCGTATCGAGGGTGGGCAGCGAAATCGAATGGCTGCGCGACAAGCTTTGGGAGGCCTACAACGATGCCGTGCAAAAAGCGCTGTTTGTCGATGGCGCGCCGGTCTATCAGTCGCGCGGCGAATACCGGTACGAGGACGCCGACGGTCGGTCGACGGGCATTGCGGACATCCGGCTGTTCGGCAACTGTGTTCTCATCCTGCCGCCCAACGAAGAGGCTCGGCGGATTCCCTTCTGTTTCGCGCGCGATCTGACCGAGGAAGGCTTTGCCCTGCGCCTGACGCTCGACACCGGCGAAACGTACAGTTTTGAGAAGCTGGGCGGCTATGTCGAGGGCTTCGCTCATCAGCTTAAGACGCTCCTCACGGCCTTCCGGCGGGAGACCCAGCAAACCGTACTGGACTTATGCCCGTCGCTGAACGCCGTGCAGGCGTCGGCCATCGCGCGCGTGATGCCCGAGGGCGCGGCCGCCTCCATGGGCGGGCTGCGGGCCATCAGCCCGGCGTTTGCCCAGGCTGTGGAGAAAAGAATCGCGCAGAGCAGAGCCGCGGAGGCCTATGCGTTCTTTCGAGGGATATACGCTCCAGACGAGATATTCGTCGGCCTCATGCCTTGGAAGACGCGCGCCGCCGCGCAGAATGAAACGCCGAGCGATGAGAGCCTCGCTGACGCGCGGGAGGCCCCGAACCATGCGATCTTCATCGCCGCGCCAGGGCCCGGCGCGCAAGGGGGCGTGGCCGCCGTCGAGCTCGCCATCCCCGGAGAGGATGCCGCCGCGACGTTTTTCTATCGCTATTCCGGCGATTGGGAAGCCTTCCGTGGCCATCTCAACCATGCGATGGAGGCGGTGGGCTTTCGGCGCGAGGTCATATGGATCGGCAAAGAGGCGCTGGAGAAGCCCGAAAATGCCCCATACCGCATGGCGATCCGGCGCACGGCGGCACTGCGGTTTCTGCGAAGCTGCTTTGCCGGGCGGGCGATGCATAACTCGGCCGATGCCTGGAGGAAGGAAGTAGAACGACGACTTGCGGGAACGGGGGCGTAAGGCATGCAATGGATGAAGCGCTTTAGGAGCGCTAGGCGCAAACCGCCGCAAGCGCCACGGGATGGGCCTGGCGAGACTCTTCCCGTGCAGGAAGAAGAAGTATGCTCAGCCCTCGTCGCGGACGATTCGCTGTGTGCGCTTTCCCTACGCGAGCGCGAGGTATTCGATCTGCTGATCACAGGCGATAAAATGCGCATCATCGGAGAGCGGCTGGCGATTAAGACCTCTACGGTCAATGGCTACTGCAAGATGATCTACAGGAAACTTGGCGTGAACAGCAGGGTTGAACTCGTACTGCGCTATGGTTTGGCGGAACGCAACGGTGAACCCCAGGGCGAGGAAAGGAAGGATTTAGGATGAGCGATTTGGCTGCCGTATGGTCCCCGAACGCCCAGACGCCCCAGCAAAGAAACGAGCCTGTCGATCAAATGCTTTTGCTACAGGACGAGATCGACGAATGCGCCCTCCGGGAACAGGGCGTCTACGCAAGGATTGGGCGGGAAGCATGGCCGCGTATCGCCGATGATCCCGCCTTGGGAGAGCTGGCCAGAGAGCTTCAGGACGCGCAGGCGCAGCTGGCAGCCGCTCGTGAAAAGCTGGCGGCCGCGCAAGCAGAGCAGGAGGAACGAGAACGCCAGGAGCGCGAGCGCCAGGTGGTACCGAAATGCTCCGCCTGTGGGGTGTCGATTGATCCCAGCATGAAGTTCTGCCCGGGCTGCGGGCAAAAGGTCAGCGCGCACGCCAAGGCGTTTTGCCCCGAGTGCGGCTGCGAAACCCAGCCCGGCGCGCTGTTTTGCAGCGAATGCGGGTACCGGTTAAACGCGTGACATCAACAAACAGGAGGAGTTTCTTATGAAAAGAACCATTGCGATGATGCTTACCGTTCTGATGATGGCCGCATCGAGCGCTGGATGCGGAAAATCTTCCGCGGAAAAAGCGACGGAAGACCTGGTAAAGGATCTTACGGGCATGAATGTGGACTTGAGCGGGGATTCCGGCATGAGTTCGCTCAAGGACGACGCCGGAAACGGCATTCAAGTGGGTTTGGATCTAGAGTGGCCGAAGGATCATATGGGCGATTTGCCGAAGCTGGAGGGCTCGATCATCTCCGTCCTCACTGCCGAGACGGGCTCTTCCCTGACGGTACAGGACGTCTCAAGAGAAGATGTCGACGCATATATGCAGGAGCTAAAAGATTTGGGCTACACCGACGAGCTGTCCGAGAACGAAATGACCGGGAACAGTTTTACCTTCAGCGCCAGGAAGGACGATGGCGTCGTACAGCTCATCTACACACCCGAAAAAGATGATAAAGCGTCCACGTGCATGCTGATTTACGGCATAGACAAAAAGTAGGGGGAAAATACGATGAAGAATGCGATTCGCATCCTCGCGGTATCCATGATCGTGCTGCTGCTCTGCTCCTGCGGCGTTCTCAGCAATGCCGCCGAGGCCGAAAGCTATGACTTTGGCAAGGATGCCATTCCATCGATCAAGGCCGTGCTGGGAGAATCCCGCGAGGTAAGCGGTGTAACGACAAGTACCGAAAACGGCACACAGCGCAAGCAATACGACTATAAGAGCGACACGGTATACGACGACCTCGTCGCCTATATGGAGTACATGATTAACGAACAAGGCTGGCTGCTCACACAGGATATGGATTTGAGGGTAGCGCCGGGCGCCGCGCAGATCGCCAAGGCATCCGCCGATGAGGGCAAGCTGCTGGTCATCAACGTCTCGTATGACGAGACGACCTATATCCTGCTGATACAGAAGGGCGAGGGAACGCTCACGCCCAATTGAAAAGCCGCGTAGACATGCATGGAAAGGCGTGATGATCTTGGCCTTCTATAAGCAGCCCTGCCTGCATTGCGGCGCGTTGACCGATGCCGACGCGCGGTTTTGCGCCAAATGCGGCTCACATAGCCCGTTTGCGTATCTTTGCCCCGCATGTCTGCGGCCGGTTCAGAAGGGTGATACGCTTTGCGCGGGCTGCGGGCGCATGCTTTATGTAACCTGCCCGACGTGCGGCAAGCCGACCTTCGTGCAGGAGCGATGCGAGGCTTGCGGCGCGGGGCTGATGCGCCTGTGTTCCAACAAGCGCTGCGGCGCGTACCAGTTCTTTGAGAACACGAAATGCACCGTCTGCGGCAAAAAGATGAAATAGGAGAGATGAGCGATGCTCAAATCCTTTACGCGCAACTACAACGACAACTCCACCGAAGCGGGCTTTCAATTTACCTTTCACTGCGATATCTGCCAGGATGGCTACAAGAGCTCGTTCATCGAATCCACGACGTACAAGCGCGGCAAGGGCATACGCGGGCTGGCGCAAGGCGCCAGCATCCTGGGCAACCTCATCGGCGGGGCGGCCAGCAACATCGGGTATAATGTGCAGCGCGGCGGCGACGTGCTCTCCGAGCGGTTCCAAGGGCAAAGCCCCGAATGGCAAAAGGAGCACGAGCAGGCCTTCGAGCGCGCGCAGAACGAGGCCATGCGGCACTTCCATCGGTGCCACGCCTGCCATCAGTACGTCTGCGACGCCGATTTCAACGAGGATGACGGCCTGTGTGTATCCTGCGCGCCGCGCCAGGAGATCGCCGTGGCCAAGGCGCGCGCCGAAGCCATGCGCCGCAACATCAGCGAGGCCGGAGAATCGGCGACGGTATGGCAGGGCAAGATCGAGCGCAAGACCACGGCATGCCCCGCCTGCGGCAAGCCAGCGGGTACGGGCAAGTTTTGCAACAACTGTGGGGCGTCCATGGCGCTGAACAAGTGCGCGAAGTGCGGCGGCGAGAACGCCTTGGGCGTACGCTTCTGCAACCATTGCGGCGCGTCGATGACGGCTCCGGCATCGGGAAAATGTTCCGGTTGCGGCGAAGAGAACGCGCCGGGCACCAAGTTCTGCGGCGGGTGCGGCAAGAAGCTGGGCTAGCGAACGGCCGTCGTCGATGCGCCGGTGAAATCGGAGGAGGATATATCGTGAAAAAAATAGCGGCTTTATGGCTTGTCGCCGTATGGATTATGTTCTTGGTAGGTTGCGGCGTGCCTAATGACAGCGTATCGGCCAGCGGCTCGCAAAGCCCCGCCCCGACGGAAAGCATCTTAGGAGATGCTAATAACCAAGGCAATACGCTAAACGGCGCCCCCGGTCAAGGGGAGAGCGCTCCCATGATGGGCGGTTCCACGGGCGGTCAAGCTAAACAGGCGGATGCCCAGCCTCCGGCGCAGCCCGCCGCGGAACCAGCTGCCGACCCCGCGAGCGATATCACCGTGCAGTACGGCGCGTCGTGGTTCCTGTTGGTGAACGATACGATTGAGGGCGGTATCAAAATCCAGGGAGGGAATATTCCCGTATCGTTCCGCTTGATCATGCTCATGACCAACATGGACCCCGCCTCATTGGAGGGCGAAGGCGAGTATTCCGGCCAGTCCTACAACAACCTCGTCTCCTACAAAGGGGCTACATTTGAATATGACATAACGATTTCCGGCTCCGCGGATTCCCGCGGCTACGCTGGGTGCAGGCTCACGCTCACACAGGCGGGCGAGGCTCTCGAGGGCCGGGCATTCGTGGAGTATAACGACATTTATGATGTCAACCTCATCGTCAGAGGCGGTGATGAGACCGCAACCGTGGATTATACGGAGGGTGGTGCGTATCCTATCACCTACGTGTTCAAAACCCTTCCGGCACCTGTCGGTTCTGTGGGCCGGAATGTGGATATCGAGTTGCCAGCCGAATTTGCGGCGCTTGGTCTCACGAAGCTCAAAGGCAAGCTCTATTCCAACGCCGAGATGGACCAGCAGACCTACGACGAGATGATGAAGCAGCTGGAGGATTTCATAGACCAAGAGGTCAACGATGCCGAGAAGGCGCGCCAGGCCGAAGAGGCCAAGGAGAAGCAAACCGAGCAGCAGCGGCAAGAGGCAATCCAGCAGCTCGAACAGGACATTGCCTCCCTGAAAGAAGTGCTGAAAATGAACGAAGTGCTCATTAAAAAGTACGAGAGCAAAGGTGTTCTGGACGCCTCGGAGACGAGAACCTACGAAAGAATCAAGATGCTCTACGCAAGGGATAGCGAGACGCTTTCTTCCAAGGAAGCGCAACTCGCGGCCTTGCAGGGCCAGAAATAGAGGGGCGGACGCCTACGCTGAATCGAAGGACTGTCAGAAAGCCCATAAGATCGTGGGGGATGAGTGCGTGCAAAAACGATGGCTGGCGCTGCCAATTTTTCTTATATTCATTATGACGTTGCTGTCCGGCTGCTTTGCCACGCAACTCG
The DNA here is from genome assembly GCA_031551255.1 of Eubacteriales bacterium. Classification (GTDB taxonomy): domain Bacteria; phylum Bacillota; class Clostridia; order Christensenellales; family UBA1750; genus JAVBNW01. The sequence continues at coordinate 5,802 of JAVBNW010000005.1, forward strand.
ATGCCTGGCTCGACGACATGCAGGGCGTGGAGCACACGACGCCTCCGCTCTCGCCGCTCCCCAATCAAGCGAGTTTGAGCGATGCGACACCGTTGCCGGAGGTGACCGCATTGCCATCGGCAGCGACGACGACCCCTATCGCGCCAACCCCCATGCTAAAGCCAACGCCGCCGGATTCGCCGCAAGCCAGCGTCACACCGATTCCACCGACTCCGCAAACCGACGAACCCTTCAACTTGGAGGACTTCGATTACATCTCCGGCTACCGCATCAATCCCGACGAGGCGGGCCGGGAAGCGTATCAATTCCCCGACGGGCCGATGATCATCGGAGCGTTCGGGGAACCCATCGATGCCACCGAAGGCGATGATTCTCTTAACATCGAGTATGATTTTGGCTCGATCATCTGCATCCGCAGCATGGCGAGCGGCGAGATCATCATGTTCAATCTCAACATCGAGAACGACAAGCTCGCCGGGCCGCGAGGCACGCGCGTGGGCGACGATGCACAAACGGTGCTGGATCGCTTCCGCAACGATATTGGAAATGTGACAAGCGACGGCGAGTTGTACAATATCGACGATGACCCCTTCTGTTGGGGTACGGTCTCGTATAACAAAGCGGGCGAGCTGTTCTTCATCACCTATGCGGTGGGAAACGCGACGAAGAGCGCCTGCCGGGTGATCTACGATATCGAAGGCGGCAAGGTCGCCGCCATCACCTGGTATATCGACCAATGATGGCATTCTATATCAAGGTGGTTATGACGATATGAAAAGAGCACTGGCACTTCTATTGATCGCATGCGCCTGCCTCTGTACCGCATGCCATGACACATCCACCTATATCCCCTGGCCAACCGAGCTATTGCCGGAGGGCTTACCAGCGTATGCCAGCAAGGTGGGAGGCGTTAGCGAGATCGAAGGCGGGTATGCGCTGAGCCTCACCACCATGAGCAATCTGCTGGAAGACTATAAGGAACAATTGGAAGAGGCTGGGTATGCCGTCGAGCCGGGTTACGGGAATCCGACCGTCGCGCGCAAGGGCGATGTAGAGGTTCAGATCGAGACATACGGAATGAATTTTTCCATGTGGGTGTCCATCACGGTGACGACGAAAAGCGCAAGCGAGCTAAGCGGCGAAGATGGGAAGGATCCGCGAACGCCCGATCCGGGCGCTTCGCCCGCGTCCACGCAGGATGGCGCCCAAACGCCGGGCTTGCCGTCGGCGGAACGTCTCTACCCCTACCCTGATCCCGGCGGGAACGCGTTTGGGTTGGTGGATCGCAGCGGGAGGCTGCACTATGATTTTCTTTTTGCGTCGGTGGAGCCCATCCCCCGATGGGAGCGCTGGGGCGATGATCCCATGTCGGAAGGCCCATCGTGGCTCTGGGTGATATCACGCGACGCCTCGGAGCAGTTCATACTGCGCGGCAGCGAGATCGTCTACACTTCCGGCTCCGACGGGCCGGGGATCGTCCCCCTCATCACCGATGGGGAGGTTATCCTCGTCGAGGCGGCGGAAAGTGACAGCTTCATGGGGCCCTATGGCCTGATCTCCGCTGAAGGCAAAACCCTTCTGGAACCCGCCTATGCCCTGGGTCTTTTGCTGGGGAACGGCTATGCGGCCTTCGAAAAGGACGATGATACGTGGACGATCTGCGATGCCGGCGGCTCGATTACCGAATTGGCAGCGTTCGATATCCTGGATCTCTCCGAAGAAGGCGTGCTGCTGGTTATCGACGGCGATGGGATGTACCGATACCTGAACCTTGACGGCACGGCCTATATCGATGCGATCTTCGATGACGCTCTGCCGTTCCAGGATGGCCGCGCGGTGGTGACCGTTGGTGAAAAGTATGGTGTGATCGACGAAAGCGGGCTGTTTCTTCTCGAACCCAAGTACGAATTCCTCACTTCGTTTTGGCAGGGCATCGCTCTGTACACGCGCGATGGGAAGCGCGGCGTGCTGAGCGATGCATTCGTCGAAGTGACCAAACCGATCTACGAGGATTACCTCTCGCCTGTTCATGACGGTAAGGTCTTGGTAGCAATCCGGCCAGACGGGACATTTGACCTGATCTCTTCGGATAGCATCGTCAGCCTGTCAAAGGGCGTCGAGATCGACCTGGAGTATTCGCCCTACGTCGGCGAGCTGTTTGTTGCCAAGGAAGGCGGTTGGGGACTCATCGATATGCGAGGGGAATGGGTGGTTTCGCCCGATTACAACGTCATCACCGTGTCGGAGTTTGGCAACCGCGGCATCGCGCTGGCGGAGGACGGCATGGGCATCCACATCTTGAACCGTGACGGGCGCGAGATGTTTAATAGGGTGTTTCAGGATGTTCGCGCTTTCGATGAGCACGTAGTTTTGATCGAGAACGGCATTGGGCGCTGGTTATTGCTTGATATGGATGCAGGCGAGGAAATCAGACTAATACAATGAAGCACTTAGAGCACATAGGCCATACAGGAGAGTTCATTATTTCACGGTATCGCCCGATTCCCACGATAAGCTATTTTCTTGGCAAAAAAACGGCGAAAAAACTGCACACCTGCGCCGATGACATGGAAAAGTGAACATGTTGTGATGATATCGTCGAAAACTATTTTCCAGTTTTGGTTTTTCCTATGTTTTTCCTTGACGCTTTCGATCGATTATGTGAAATGCCCTATAAATAAGCTTTTCAACCGATTTAACATACTGTATGGCACATGAATGGCAGAGTATTTGGCATAGTCTGCGCTGATGACACGCGAATGTAACCGTGATATGATTGTAACGTCGATAGTTGGCGATATGCCATGGATCACCGCTCCTAACAAACCTAAAACGCTTGATTGAGGCGTTTTTTCATTTGAATTATACGCACTAAGAAGCCTGATCACAGCCGGCTTCTTTTTCTTTGCCCATTTTATGAAAGGAGGGAATATTCTTGAAAAGCGATCTGCGCGACACAGCGTGCAACTCGCCATGCTGAAACAGCTGTTAACCAAACAACTCATCACGGAAAAAGAGTATTCTCTCATCAAAAACCGACTCATGAAGGACTACGGCGTTACCTCCGATATCACATCTTCTTCTTGAAATTCATACTCGTTCGCGATATAACACTAATATGGGAATACAATATTGAGATACAAATGATGAAGCAGGTCGAGATTATCAAGGCTACGGGAAACCGAGCCGGCAGAGCCGGGAGTAAAGCCCATGAGCGGTTGCGCGTTGCCGCTTATTGCCGTGTCAGCACGGATCATGAGGATCAGCTCAACAGCTATCGATCACAGGTTCAGTATTACACGGACTATGTCAACGGGCAAAAGGATTGGGTCTTGGTCGAGGTATACGCCGACGAAGCGGTGACCGGAACCCAGACCAAGAACCGCGAGGTTTTCAGCGCCTGATCAATGGCTGCCAAAACGGCGAGATCGACATGATCATCACGAAATCCATATCACGGTTCGCCTGCAACACGCTGGATACCCTGCAGTATGTTCGCATACTCCGGGAGAATGTCGCCATCTTCTTTGAGAAGGAGAACCTGAACACGCTGAAGATGGACGGCGGCGAGAAGATCCTGGCGGTACTGAGCACCATGGCGCAGCAGGAAGTCGAAAACACATCTGCAAACGTGAAAAAGGGCCTCAAGATGAAGAGGAGCCGCGGCGAGCTCGTGGGCTTTCAGGGATGCCTGGGTTAGGACTACCATCCCGAGGATAAGTCGATCACCGTCAACCATGCCGAAGCCGAGATCGTGCGCTACATCTTCCAGCGATATATCGAGGGCGCCGGCTCGTACCTTATCGGACGCGAGTTGGAGAGCCTCGGCCATAAAACCAAGCGCAGCGGCGTTACCTGGGCCGAGTCCACGGTGATGGGCATCATCAAGAACGAGAAGTATAAAGGTGACATCCTCCAAGGCAAGACCTTTACGCTGGACCCCATATCGAAACGGCGCCTACAGAATCTTGGCGAAGAGGATCAGTTTTACGCGCGCGAGCACCATGAACCGATCATCAGCGAGGAAGTGCTCGGAAGCGCGGAGGATACTGGCGCGCAGAAATAAGGGTCGTAAGGGTGCGGAGGGCAAGCGCGAGAAGTATAGCCGGATGTTTTCGTTTAGCTCGCTGCTGGAATGCGGCTTCTGCGGCAGCAACTTCTCCCGCCGAAGCCGGCACAGAAACAGCATTGATCAGAAGACCGTCTGGCAGTACGTTACCAACACCAAGAAGGGCAAGAAGTTTTGCCCAGACGCCAAAGGCATCGCCGAGGAAACCATCGAGCAAGCCTTTTTGGAGAGCTACCGCCGTCTGTGCGCCCAGAATAGCGATGTCATGGGCGAACTCCTGCAGCGCGGCGAAAGACCTTGAGCGCCTCGACAAGGAAATCCTGGCGGTAGAGCGGAAGCGCAAAAAACTCATCGATCTGCGTTTGGAAAACTCGGTCGACAAGGCAACCTACGACGAAAAGAATGCCGATTGGACGGCTAAGCTCGTCCATCTCAGCGATGAGCGGCAAAGCCTGCAGGATACGGCGGCCACGGAGCAGAACATAAAAAAGCGCATCTCGGTATTTCGGAGCGTCTTAGAACAAAACGAGGCGCTTACCGTGTTTGATCGCTATATCTTCGAGAGCATCGTGGAGAAGGTTATCGTAGGCAGGTTGGATGACGATGGAAATAAGGATCCTTCCATGCTCACATTCATTTATAATACCGGCTTTACGAACAATATCGACCAATATCGATGGAAAAGAGTATCGGCCTGAGCGGAAGAACGCAAAGGATGACAAGACGATGAAATTGTGATCCGATGCTCAAAATGAGATCGAAAGGTTGCCGACCCAAGCTCATGCCGCCGCATGTGGAGACGATCATATTGATGGTGAGGAAAGAATAACGAAAGGCATCGAATTATGGATATTGTTGAAAAAGTCCAAAAAGAGATACTGACTTTGAGTGAGAAATACATGCTGGAAGCGGAGGATCATTACAACTTTTGGGAAGAGCATATCAAGCTGGTTTCAAGAGAGGCGCTAGGCTTAGCCGCAATGTACCATGCTGATTTTGAAATTGTAGAACTTGCGGCCTTACTACATGATATAGCATTGGTAACGAAAACCGGTACGAGGGCGGATCATCATATAAATGGGGCTGAATTAGCCCAGGGTATACTTGGCAAATATGGTTACCCAAAGGAAAAGACAGCAAGAGTAGTAAGGTGCGTACTCAATCATCGCAGCAGCAAGAACGGAATTACTGTTGAGGAGTTATGCGTGGCGGATGCGGACATATTAGCCCATTTTGATAATGTTTCCATGATGTTTAGCAATGTGCTAAAAGGACGCGATATTACCTTGCCGGAAGTGAGAGAAAGGCTGGCGAACGCCTTTGCCGAAGATTACCATGATTTGAGCGAACAGACAAAACAAGCATTCGGCGATCAATATAAGCTGATATGCCGGATCGTTTTAGGCGTTGAGGACGCTGCAACATAATTTGCGTTGGGCTTTTGCATTCTTCTTTTGAAGTTGCTCCGCTCACAAAAGAATGGCAGTTGCTTTGCATGCTCTTCCTCTGGAAAGACGATGAGAAAATATCGGTTATCATGCATGCGAAATTGGAGGATGCTGCGGAAAAGTCGGTCATCCATCTGTAAGATTTACGTTAGGAGTGTTGACGCTATGGACGACGAACTGAAAATCAAAACGTATTCCTTTACCTTGGATTGTAAAGCCCCGCATGAACTGGCAAAATTCTATGCGGCATTGCTGAACTGGGAAGTCGTCTTTTTTGACGAAGAATATGCATGCGTAGGCGCGCCGGGAGCGCAGCAGGGAGCATATCCCGGCATAACATTTCAGCGCAATCCCGAATATCAACCGCCTGTATGGCCGGAAGAGGCGGGCGCTCAACAGCAGATGGCGCATTTCGACTTCGCCGTTAACGATGTGGAAAAGGCGGTTCAGCATGCTATCCGCTGCGGAGCGGCCCTTGCGAAGGCACAATTTTCCGATAACTGGAGGGTTATGCTCGACCCTGCCGGGCATCCTTTTTGCCTATGCCAGATGAAATCTTTGATGGAAAGCGCCCATTTTGCGCTGCGATAAGGAGCTGTGATGCCATTGATGAGAAAGATGTTTATCGCGGCCCTGTTTTGTTTTGCCCTGGTTTTGATGGCGGGGTGCGGCTCCGAGGCCGACTTGAGCGCCTTATACGGAGACGACGCGAAGATCGCAAAGTCCGCCGACAGCTCTTTCGCCGACCTGTCCGTATACGGCGGCAGCGACGGCGAACTGAGCATGTACGCGCAGGGCTTTACAGGTACCAAGACGCTTTGGCGCTATACCGCTGAAAAAGACGGCGACGTCACATTTTCCTATTCGCTGTCGGTTGATAAAGGCGCAAAAGCAAAGCTGGTTTTGATTTCGCCGGATGGCGGGGTGACGGTACTCTTGGAAAATACCGACAACGCCGTGGCCGGTGAAATACAATCCCAAACCATTTCGGTAAAGAAAGGTAAGAATAGAATCAAGATCGTAGGATATGAAGAGACTGGGATCGATCTTGTCTTGCGCGCCGACGTTGGTCGCTTGGGGGACGAGTAGCCTTTTTCGCCCCTTCGTTTGCCATCGTCCCGTATATGATATTCAAAACAGTCTTCCTAATTCTGCGAATGCATAATAGGAAGACCGTTGCTTTGTTTCGGGGTGTGCGCTAGTAGTCCTTAGAAGCCGCTATATCAAACCCGGTGATCAATACCGCGATGCGCATCTCATCCGCCAATGTGTCGTCGATGCAAGCGCTCCAAACGATCTCATCTGCGCGTTGCGCCGCTTTGCGGATTGCCGCGATGGCGGCATCGACATCGTGCAATGTGACGTCCCGGGGCGCCTCGAAATGAAGTAAAATGCTGCGTTCTCCCGAAAGACCACTTTCCAACCGGAGGCCTTCTATGGCCGACACAACCGCTTGTTCGCCACGGCCCTTCACGTCGGCAACGGCCAGGCGGGAAAGCCCCGCGCCTTTGAGGATTTGCCGCATGTCCGCAAAGTCGAAAGATACGACGCCGCCGGGGCGCACAAGTTCTATAAGGCTACGCAGTCGTTGGCAAAGCGCGATTTCCACTGCTTCAAAACTACGTTGCAGAGTAAATTCTCGATCCTCTGTATTCTCAACCGATGAACTTGGCACGACAACCAAGCAGTCGGTTGCGTCCAGGAGGTCCTTGATCCCCTGCTCGGCGGCCATCAGCTTTCTTTTGCCCTCGAAGTCAAACGGCGTCGTTGCGACGCTTACGGTCAATATCCCCATTTCTCCGGCGATTTCCGCCACGGTTGGGATGGCCCCCATGCCGATGTTGCCGCCCATCCCGGCTGCCAGAAACGCGATTCGCGCACCCGACAATGCGCCCGCAATCGCCTCGCGGCTCTCCTGTGCACTCTGCCTACCCAGCAGGGCGTTGCGCCCTGGGCTTCTGCCTTTGGCGGTTTCCGGGCCGAGCGCTATTTTGTGGGCGCAGCATGACCTGCGCAGCTCGTGGATGTCGGCATCCATAGCAATGCACTCCACTCCGGATATCTTCATCGACAGCAGGCGCTCTATCGCGCATCGGCCCAATCCGCCTATCCCCACCACCTTGATGAACGCGTCGGGGCGATGATCCTGATCGCAACTCATGTCGCCGCTCCTCCTTTGCATTGATCGCCTTTCTTTCTTTAATATACCAAAATGCCGCGCCTTTGCGGCAATTTGACTATGCCGCCCATCGTGGAAAGCGCGACGGGCGGTTTTCGTAAAAAATAATTTCTGGTACCGTTAGAAAGCCCTTGACTTTTCTGACGGCGCCGTTATAATATAATAACAAGGTACCTGTTAAACAGGTACAGGCAATAATTATAGGAGGCATAACCATGCAAGAAAATAATAACGAACTCTTCGAAAAACTATCGAGACTGCAGTGGCTGTTTCATAAGCGCCACCTGCGGGGCCGCGCCGAAGGCGGGCCTGTGGCAGACCCTACGCGCGGGCAGGGCAGAATCCTGGCCATTCTCAAAATGCAGGACGGCGTCAGCACGAAGGATCTATCCTACCTGCTGGGCATACGCGTATCCTCGCTCAACGAGCTCATCGCCAAGCTGGAAAAGGGAGGCTACGTTACCCGTGAGCCCTCCGAAGCGGATAAGCGCGTAATGCTCGTAAAGCTTACGGATAAGGGCAGAGCCGAGCGGCAACCGGGCGTGGATTCCGGCGATGTGTTTAGCTGCCTTTCCGCCGAGGAGCAAGCCGCCTTCGGGCAGTACCTTAATCGCCTCATCGACGCGCTGGAAACGGAATTTGGCGGCGGCTCCGACGAGGAGTACGATTGGTGGATGCTCAAGGCGCGCGAACGCATGGGCGACGACCGGTTTGAACGCTTCGCTTCCATGAGGCGCGGCAGGTGGCCCACGGATGAAGGGGGCGATCCGCGGTGCGGCTTTGATGGGCGCGGCGGGAGGCCTATGGATGAAAGAGGCGATCGCCGGTGCGACATTGACGACTTCCACCACGGCAGGCATGGCGGTCGACCGTATTTTGACGGGCCTCATGGCTATTCGCACGATTCTGACGAAGAATGAGTCTGCGGCATATCCGTCACAAACAAAAAAGGCGCAAAAGGCCGCTACTGATAAGGCAGCATGAAAACAAACTGAATTAGGGTAGCTGTCGTACAGGATTGCAAAAGTAAAAACAGCGTATCGCCGGATGGTGCGATGCGCTGTTTCTCTTATCAAATAGGGGAAATAAAGTGTTCATCCATGTCTCAAAAGCCGTCTATTTTCTGCCGTAGACAAGTCCCATCTCTCCGGCGACAAACGGCGTCCTGAGAAATTTAGGGACAAAGTCGCTCCCGCGCGTATCCACAAAATAAAGCTCGGCAACATCTTTTTCTAAAGACGCAATTAGACCGTCAAGGTCTTTGTAGTGACTTCTTGAAAAAAACACATCCTCAAACGAGAAAACACCACCCGGCTTTATGACACGAAGGGCCTCTCTAATTAGCGCCAACTTGTCGGGCTGGCTTTTCACTTCATGGAATACAAAATTGCTGACGGCAGCGTCAAATGTAGCATCGGGGAAATCAAGTTTTGACGCATCACCTTTTTGAAAGTCAGTGCGTTCACTTACGCCCTCAATACGGGCGTTATTATCGCACTGCCCCTTTGCGTAATCCCATCCCGCTCCCCAATAGTCGATGCCCGTCACCTGCGCGCCGGGGAAGCGCTTCGCCGCTTTTATTGCCATCGCACCGCTTCCACAGCCTATATCAAGCAGTTTCCCATTTCCATCCCACTGTAAATGATGCAGTACATTGTCGAGAGTTTTCCCCTGCACGCCGCCGCCCTCGTAGGAAAGCAGCTTGCGGGCATGTAGCATGTAAAAAAAGAAAAAGCCAAAGAACAACGTAATACAAAGCAAAACAACCCTGACAACCACTCCAACAACGTCGTTAAGCAAAAAGCCGAACAGGAACAGCACAAGGGAAATACCGCTCACAGTGCCCAATATGGCAACTAATTTCTTGGGTATCCAGTTTGCGTAATCCGGTTTGTCTCTCATAATTTGCACCCATAGCCGGTGGCGTTGACAGCTTCGATAATTTGTTCCAATGTGACCAGCGTCTCGTCATACTCCACGGAGGCTTCCTTTTTTCGCTTGTTGGCCTTGGCTTTTTTGACACCCGGCAGCTTGCGTATGGCGTCCTGCACGGCAATTTCGCAGTGGCCGCAGGACATACCCTCAACTTTAATAATATCGGTTTTCATCTTTCCTCGCTCCTTTTATCCCTTTATTTTTGATGTGGGATGGATTGCGTGGTTAGCTATAACTAACTTAATTATATCGCATATTCTCGTCTATCACAATCAATAATTTTCTTTATTGCAATATAAACGCTCCATAACGCTACAAAATCTGATCTCAGGTCTCCGCATATAAATCCCTTACCTGCTAAATTTCAGGCTTGGGAATCCGCATGAATACAGGATTTTTCCCCTCTACTTGTCTACATATACCCATAATCATATCGAGGGCGCAAGCGCTTTACTGCTCACGCCCTCTTGACTGCCGAGCAGCAAAGACAGAAAAAGCCGTCAAGGGCGGCGCAGCCGTTCATCGTGACCCTTGACGACTTTTTATGGATCTGCTATCTGGCCGATGAATTACTGTGCTTGTTTGGGTGTGTTTTGGACAATTATCTCCCCTATAAGCGGAGATTCAATAGGTGTCAGGGTAGTTTCTCATAGTCAAGCCTGAACTTGAGAACGGCACGCATGAGCTTAGAAATCATCCTGTCCTCTATGTCCTGATTATTATAGCCCAACTCTTTAATATAGGGCATGAAGTGTGAAACAAGCGCCGTCATAGCTTCCGCATCGCCTAAAACAACACGCTCGATTGCTTCATAGGGGAAATGCTTGCGATTATATTTTTTCATGCTTTGTTCGCTCCATTTCTTTTCGTAGAAGTTTTATTGTCTTGCTTATACGATAGTTGATCGTACTGTAGGCACAACCGTGCACTGCGGCAAGGTCTTTTGCTTTGACGCCCAGAAAATAATACTGCAAAATCAAATCCCGCCTTTCTTCGGACAGGCCATGCAGTGCGGAAGCGAGCGCTTCATTTTCAAGAGTAATCGCGTGTCCACCGATATTAAAATCAGCGAATATTTCCATTGGACTAAAATATGTGCCTGCATCTTGCGGAGCAAAGTCTACCTTGTCCACAAAATTGTCAAGGGGTATTTCACGCAGTCATTTTCGTTCAATCTCCTTGTAGCAATTTCTGGCTTCGAAGCGCATGACTTTTTTGCAATAGGCATTGAAACTGTGCTCAATGTGCGTTCTGTGTTCGAGGGTTGCCATCATCTCTCACCCCCTTTCCTCCCGGACAGGGGGCTACTACAAAAACCGCGTGAGCAATTGAAAACTGCACACGCGGTTACGCAACACGAAATAAAAAGGTATTCTATGTGATATTTCAGTTCGCACCGATAGGCGCAATTGTCCTTGAAAGAGCCTTTGCTTTTTTTGACAACGGAACCTGTATCAGATTATGTCGATAGAAAAGATAAAGCACGGCAGTAACCTCCTCATCGCCGCCATGCTAAAAAGGGAGCACTGAATAGAACCTCCAGCAACCCATCTTCCAGAAAGGATAACGGCGGCTCTATTTAACATCATTTCATGAGAATGAAAGCATGGTGTCGCTTGCGCAATCACATTTCTAGCAACCCGCTCAACTTGTTCGCCGATTCATCTGTCACCGAAAATTTCTCTTGGATTTTGCCGTCCGAGAGATACAAAATAGAGCTGCAATAATTCGCTAAAAATTCATAGTCATGAGAGATAACGAAAACCATTTTACCTTCCTGCGAAAGCCTTTGCATAATGCCGCCCACGTTGCGCATATTGCCGCCATCCAGCCCACTTGTAGGTTCATCGAAGAAAAGGATTTCGGCATTTGAAAGCATCGCCACGGCAATGCACAGACGTTGCTTCTGCCCGCCGGATAAAATCATCGGGTGGGATTTTTTGTAGGACAGAAGGCCTAAAGCGTCCAAGGCTGCATCAATTTTTTCGTCGGAAAGGCCTTTATTCGCAAACCGCAGCTCGTTTTTCACGCTGTTTGTAAAAAGCTGATAGTCCGCGTCCTGCATCACGAAATAGCTTTTCGCGGGCCTGCTTTTTGGTGAAAGCTCAGCGCCATTCCACAAAATATTGCCGTTTTTCTCCTTGATAAGCCCGCAAAGCGTTTTCACCAGCGTTGTTTTGCCCACCCCATTGGAACCTATGATCCCGATAATTTCCCCCGGTGTCCAAGCTGCGTTAAATGAAAGCCCGGTCAGAATACTTTTTCCCGCCACATCGACTTTCAAATCGAAAACGGATAAAACCGGCTCACAGGTGTTTTCTATCGGCTGTCCGGCTCGGTTATCGTAGCAGGGATTATTCAAGCAAAACAGGCGCAGGCCCAATTCCCACAAGGTCTCCCCGTGCATCGCCTTTGCCTGCGCAGGCGTCCACTCTTGGCCGATGCAGCCGTCCTTCATATATAAAACGCGGTCGCATAAATCCAGCAAATAGTGCAGGCGGTGTTCGGAAATGATGATGGTGTGGCCTTGGTTTTTGAGTGTACTCAACAAGTCCGCAAGCTGCCGTGTGGAGCGGTTGTCGAGATTGGCCGACGGCTCGTCCAAGACGAATATCTGCGGCCTCATCGCGTATGCGGAGGCCAGCGCGATTTTCTGTTTTTCCCCGCTGGACATTTCAAAAATGCTGCGGTCTTGCAGGCCGGACAGGCTCAATTCTGCAAAGGCATCCGCTGACCTTTTATTAATTTCATCCCTTGAAAGCCCCAGGTTTTCGCATCCAAAGGCGACCTCATCCGTGGTGTTTGTGGTGAAAAACTGGGAGCGCGGGTCTTGAAAAACCGAACCGATGGTTTTGGAGATTTCATACATGGGCAGGCTGGTGGTCGCCACACCGCCGAGCCGCACTTCCCCTTGCAGATTGCCTTCATAAAAATGCGGCACAAGCCCGTTGATACAGCGCGTAAGCGTGGTTTTGCCACAGCCGCTCATCCCTGTGATGAGAACAAACTCGCCCTGCTTAATTTGCAGATGGATATTTTTCAGGGAATCTATCTCTGTATTTTCATATTGGAAGGACACATTGTCCAGTTCAACCGCGTACATTCGTGCCCCTCCTTTCAAAATGCGAGTTCGTACCAAAGCAGCGCGGTGGTGCTGATAAGCGCCAGCGCCATATAGATCACATCGGGCGGCGCGACACGCAATTCATGCCGCGAGGTGCGCGCGCCAGGGCGCTCGATCGCCCGCGTCACCGCGGAAGCGGACAGCTCGTCCGCCACCTTGATGCCACGCATCATGAAGGGCACCAGCACGCATTCACCCATCTCCAGCGGAGAGGTAAGGCAGTTTTTGAGCGTGATGGGTTTGCCGCGTAAACGCAGGGCGTCTTTGACGGCGCTCAGCTCAAAGCGCATGGTCGGCACAAAACGCAGCGCAACTGCAAGGCTCAGCACCAGGGATTTCGGAAACCGCAGCTTTTCCAAGGCGGCGATCAGCTCGCTCACCGTTATGGTTTTGGTGAACAGTATGTAGATGCCCGCCGCCGGCGACATTTTGCGAAACAGCATCAAAAGAACCGAAACCGGGCCCAGCACCGCCCCTATGGGGGTGTTCTGTATCAGCAGCAGCAATGCGCTGACGACGGCAAAAAACGCGAGCAGGTTTACCGCCGAACGCCACACACCCAGATAGCACAGGAAAAGCGCGAGGCAAAGCATTTCCGCCGATATGCCGATGCCGGAGTTGATGAAAAAGACGCAAAACCCCGTCAGTAGAATTTGAAACAGCTTGACGCGGGGGTCGATCGCCCCTCTTGTCCTCATACGATCCCGGCCTTTTCAAAGTGCTTTTTCATCATTTTTTTGCCGATATGCGCGCCCAACAACGCAACGACGATGGTCACGGGAATGGCGACATAGGCAACCGGCGTATAGGCCACGGCAAGCAGTGACTGGATATAGGCCTCGTCAAACAACTCGGTTCCCTGCTTGGTGTAGGCGTCCAGCATAAAATACATGGGGGCGATGGTGCCGACATAATAGGCAACCACATACAGCAGATAGGAAACGCTGATCAGCTTAAAGTTTTGATACTTGCTTTTGGAGGCAATCAGCTCGCCCAAAAGCCCGGCCACCAGCATGAATACCAGTATGACGGGAGCGCCCATCACGAGGAACAATAGCCCCACGATGGTACAGGGAAGAAGAATCGCGCCGATTTTATGTACCTTGGAAACAATCAGCATAAAAATGGGCGCGGCAAGGAGACTCATAATGGCGGGGGCATAGGCGTAAATGGTCGGCACAAGGCCAACAATGGCGCTGCTCGCCACACAGATGGCAAAGAGCACCGCGCTGAAAATACCGATTGTGGCAATATCCCTGGCCTTGAGGCCTTTTTTGACGGTTGTGATGTTGGCCGTTTCCTTCGTTTTGTTCATTTTCTTCGCTCCTTCTTTATATTTTCCAGCCGAGGCTTTCAGTCTGGATGCGGTACAGATTTTCATAAACGCCGTGGTTTTTCAGAAGCTCCTCGTGCGTGCCCTCCTCAGCCACCCTGCCGTTTTCCATCACGACAATGTGGTCGGCCCCTGAAATAGTACGCAGACGGTGGGCGATCACGATGACGGTTTTCCCGCGCACCAGCCGCGACAGGGCCTCCTGTATCTCCTGCTCGTTCTCGGGGTCGAGAGAGGCGGTGGCCTCGTCCAGCAGTACGATCGGCGCGTCCTTGAGCAGCGCGCGGGCGATGGAGATGCGCTGCCGTTCGCCGCCGGACAGGGTGCAGCCGTTTTCACCGGTCATGGTATCGTAACCGTCCGGCAGCTTCATAATGAAGTCGTGGCAATTCGCCTGCCTTGCCGCCTGTTCCACCTCCTCGCGGGTAGCGCCGTGTTTGCCGATGGCGATGTTATTCAGCAGCGTGTCGTTGAACAAAACCACGTCCTGAAACACAAAGGATATGGAGGACAGCAGCTTTTCGGGGTCGATTTTCTTCACATCCTCGCCGCCGATGGTCACGCGCCCTTTTTGCACATCCCAGAAACGGGCGGCCAGCTTGGCCAGCGTGCTTTTGCCGCTGCCGGACGGGCCCACCAGCGCTGTAATTTGCCCCTGAGGCGCGGTAAAGGAAACATCTCGCAGAACGTCCTCATTGCCGTAGGAGAAGCTAACATTTTCAAACGCTATGGTAAAATCATCAAACACAACGTCGGTTCTCCCTTCCATTGGCGCTTCGTTATAAACCGATTGCAGCCGCCTGATTGAAAGTATTCCGTAAATGAAGTCCGGCCACATGCCCAGCGGCCCCGAAAGGCTGGAATACACACGGTTTGAAAACAGCAGGAATACGAGAAAATAGATGGCATCCATCCTTCCGTTGTTCAGCATTGACAGGCCTGTATAAATGGTGATGGGCAGCCCCAGCCGCAGAAGCACCATCGCCACCGTGCTTAGGGAGCCGTTAATGGATTCGTTGCGGAAGCTGGCTCGGCGCAGCCGCTCGTATGCGCTTTGCAGGCTGACGAACTTATCGCCGCCAAGCCCGAATGCCTTGATGACCTTGATTCCCTCCAGACATTCCTGCATCTGCTCCGAGGCCTCCAGCTTGCTCGCAAGCTGCTCGCCCCCGATGCGGTCGTGCAGCGCACGGCAAAGCAGCAGCAGGCCAAACGCAAGCGGAACTGAAACAAACACCGCCAGCCCCATCTGCCAGTTGACGATGGTTAAAAGCGCGCAGGTGATCACGACGGTGATCAGCGTGCCGAGCATCTGCGGAAAAATAGAGGAAAAGCCCTGCTCCATCGTGCCGCAGTCGGTCATCATATTCACGGTGATTTCCGTGAGGTCTTTTTTGCCGAAGAAGCTCATGGGCAGCTTGCGCAGATGCTCCGCAAGGCCGGTTCGGCGCTCGGCGGAGGTGTCGTAGGCGACAACGAAGGTTTTGCCGTATTCATACCGCTGGGCAAGAAACACCAGCAGGGCGACGACGACACTTGCGCCAACCAGCATCCACATCCGGCCCCACTGGATTTCGCCGCCGAAAAACGGCTGCAAAATCTCGGTGAACGCTGCGATGAGCAAAAAAGCGGGAAGCGACAGGCTGAGCTGTCCGATTACGGATGAAAAAATGGAGCCTCGCAGATTTTTCGCTTCGCTATCCGATAGATAAAGCATTTTCTTTAACATTTCTGATGCCCCCCTTATGCCAGTTTCCATGTGAGCGCGCCCGAATAGGCGTCCCACATGTGTTTGTACCGGCCGCCCTGTGTAAGCAAGGTTTCATGCACGCCCTGCTCCATAATGCGGCCATCCTCCACCACCAGGATTTTATCCGCGTTCTGAATGGTGGAAAGACGATGGGCAATCACGATGACCGTCTTGTCTTTCATCAGCTTTTCAAGCGCTTGCTGTATCTTTTGCTCGTTTTCGGGATCGGCGAAGGAAGTCGCTTCGTCCAGAACGACGATGGGCGCGTCCTTCAAAATGGCCCGCGCGATGACCACGCGCTGCTGTTCCCCGCCCGACAAATACGCGCCCTTGCTGCCCAGTATGGTGTGGTAACCGTTCGGCAAACGCTCGATGAACTCATGGCATTGCGCCGCCTTTGCCGCCGCGATGGCCTCCTCGTCGCTGGCGTTGCCGCAGCCGATTTTGATATTTTCCATCACGCTCTTGTGGAACAGAAACACATCCTGAAACACAAAGCTGATTTGCTGCATCAGCGCGTCGTTATTGACAGTCGTAATATCCTGCCCGCCGATGCAGATACGCCCGCTCCCCACATCCCAAAAGCGGGGAATGAGCTGGGCAATGGTCGTCTTGCCGCTGCCGGACGGCCCCACAAGCGCCGTTATCTCACCCTCGGCGGCGGTGAAGGAAACGTCGTGCAAAACGCCCTCTTTGTCGTTTTCGTTATATGAAAAGCACACGTCTTCAAAGCTGACGGCGCTGCCGCTAAAGGCGGTGACGTTGCCGGCAGTCTCCTGTGTGGGCATGGAAAAGATTTCCGCCAGCCGCCCCACGCTCACCATCACCATGGTACCCTGCGTGAAAACATACATCAGCTTGTTGATAGGCCCCGCGATGCCCATGCTCAAAATGAGGTAGAACAAAAACGTGACCGCAAAGGCCTGATAATCAGCCGCCGCTGTGCCAATCAAGATACCAACGGGCAGGAGAAACAGAAAGACCGAGTTGATGAGCAGGATAAAGAAGCAATAGGAATTGCGCGCCGCGTAAGTATAGAGGATGGCGCACTCTTTGTATTTTTGGATGACCTCATGGAAGCGACGGAAGGAAAACGCCGTCTGGTTGAACGCCTTCACCACCGAAATGCCGCGCACATATTCCACCGCAGAGTTGTTCATTTCCTCCTGATAGTTTTGCAGCTTTTCCATATACTCTTTTGTTTTGGGATTGGAAAGGCTGGAGCCAAGGGCAATGAAACTGAGGATGATTGGCACAAGGCAGGCGAGGCCCATGCGCCAGTCGAAGGCGAACAGGATAACAAACATCACAACCGGCGCGGCCAGCGAGCCGACCATATCCGGCAGCTGGTGCGCCACAAACTGTTCCACCTTTTCGGTGTTTTCGTCCATCAGGCGGCGCAGCTTGCCGGTGGAGTTTGCGGTGTGAAAGCCCATCGGCAAAAGGGAGATGTGGCGCGCAAAGTTCATGCGCAGCGCATACACGATGTTAAACGCCGATGCGTGAGCCAGCAACGATGACAGAAACGTGAACACCAGACTGCCTACCGCGCCGCCGAACGCAAGCCAGACATACCCGATGCTGTTTTGCAGGCTCCCGGACACGATCAGCTCCCGCACGATGTAGTAGATGCAGACGTAGGGAACAAACGACAGCGCCGCGCTGATCACCGACAGGATACAACTGATTACCAGATTGATTTTCTTCTTCCCCGCCAGACTGAGAATCCATCCAAGGCCATACGGATTTTTTTCCCTGTCCTTTTGCGGGCGGTTCTTTTCTTTCACGGGAAGACCTCCTTTTCACTGGTTAAGATTGAAAAAAAGAGCGAAATGAGATATAGTATAAGTTAGTAGTAACTAACTATTGCAAGTATAAAACGGGAATCGGCAGAGTGGAAGTGGTTTCGGGCGCTTGCTCCCTGTACCTCGCAAAAGGCTCCGTCCACTTCCATTTTTGATAGGGGAATGAACATGATAACCGGTCTTAAGGCATACGAAGCGCACCTTACAAGCTCTATGCAAATGCAAAAAAAGATACAGGACTGCAGCGTCCGGTATCTTTTCAATAAAAAAATGGGCAATGGGTATACCGAGGTTTTTAAGGTTCGGGAGGAGTTCCAGATTTGGATTACCGACGCCACTTTCCATGAAAGTGTTAAACTGACATACGCGAATGGCGACGATGCGTATATAGGCATCTCCTATGTGGAAAGAAAGGACGATGAGAAGCACACTCCGATAGAAAATGCGCTTGACGTGACCGCAAAGGACAGCCAGCGCATTTCTTATCCCACCGATGAGGTGATTGTGGGCGTTTGCCCCGCCAATGTAAATGTAAAGGCGGTAAACGTGTATCTGCACACCAGCTTTTTTGAAAATCGGCTGCCCAAGCCCGCCGTGGTTTTTGAGGTACTGAAAATCATCCAGAGCATCGACCCCGCCTTTTTTCTGCACAACCTGAACCCTGTTTTGTCGCAAATGCTGTACTGCCCGTTTCAAGGGGGAAGCCAGTTTTTGTTTTTGCAGGGCAAGGTATTTGAGATCGCGGCGCATCTGGTGCGGTTGTATCAGCAGGAGGATGTAGATGAAAAGATATTTTTAAGCGGCTATGACGAAGAGCATTTGTGTGAAATCCCGAACATTCTGCTCGGTAACATTGCCGACCCGCCGTCCATCGGCGCGCTTGCCCGGATGCTTGCCATAAATGAATACAAGCTGAAGGCAGGATTCAAGCAGCTTTACGGAGCCACGATTTACGAGTATTTGCGAAAGCTGCGCATAGAAAAAGCGCTGTCGCTTTTGTCGGGGGATTTGAGCATAGGCGAAATCGCGGCCCAGCTTGGCTACAAAAGCCAGCGCGGGTTTACCGATTCCTTCGCGGAGTATTGCGGCATGACGCCCAGCAAGTGGAAACGGGCGAATAAGCGGGTGTAGAGAGTTTGGGCGAGTATTAAGCGAAAGATTTTGTCATATCAATTGCAAACACAAATACGCGAAAAAATAACAAAGCCTGTGAGCGTTTTCTCACAGGCTTTCGTGGTTGTATCGCAATATAAATTACCGTTTAATTGGCTTTGGTGTGCAGCCAAAGTTCAGCTCTGCCCAGCAGATGGCCGCAATCCAGTCTTTTCTTGCCTGGTTTTTCGCAGGATAATACCAACTTGCGGATGCAGTCCGTACTGCCCTCTGTCAGAAAGAGAGATGTCCTCCCCAGCGAGAAACAGCTTTGCCTGGCTTCACCGTCCTCGGCAACCTGTGGCACCTGCCCGAGCAGTTTTTGGTAGAATCCATAGCTGTATTCCCAATCCTTTGCATAGAACCACAGTTCTGAAATGCCGATCGCTCCATTTACATGAGTTGTCATTGCCTCCGTTGGAATGCGCGGCGGCGAAAACGGACTCATATAAAAGGGGAAGCGGGCGTCGCCGGGATGGTAAATGCTCCAAGTCCGGCGCACGCCTTCGGTATCCACGTGCCACTTCTTTTGCGGGCCGTGTACAGGCAGCCCGTTTTGCTTAAGCATCTCCAAATTGTGCGCAAAGGCGGCATCGCCGTTGCTGTCCAGTGCATAATCGGAAAATCCCTCCGGCCCGGCAAGGTACTTCCGATAGCGCCCGGCAGAAGGAACGCCCATTTTTGTTATGATACCAAGCGCCGCCTTGGCGACCACCATTTTAGCTGGGCTCATATTCATGCAGTATAACTCGATAAAACTGTCGTCGCGCAGATATACCATTGCGTTAACCGATTTTTTAGGATCTGACGGCAAAGTAACGGTAAACCCCATCTGTTCAAAATCAGATTTGGCCGCTCTTAAATCGGAAACCTTGATGAGCACGTGGCCTATCTTAAGCGATATTTCTTGTAAGGACTCTGTCGTCATTCCTTGCACCAGCCTTCTGGATAACTCCATCATGAACGGCATTACATGATCAGTTTTAGTCTATCATCGTAAACGTGACGGGCACACCGCCGGTGAACCCATTCACCGTGAGCGAATTGTCATCATTTTGTGTGAATTGGAGCTGCTTGATTTCTCCGCCCTCTTCCGTTGCTGTAAGCATGATTATTTTATCGTCAAAAACCAACCAGGAAAAGGTATAGGGAGCGTCCTCGGTATCGAAACCAAGCGCTTCGCCCATGCCTAAAAAGCTGATGACAACCGTCCCATTGCGGTTAAATTCAAATTCCGCCGGATATGAGATGTTGAGAGGATCTGTACCCTCCGGTATGTTCGCAGACCATTTATGTCCGATTAAAATACTATCCGGCAAATTCAACGGCTGATTTTCCGTTGATTCAGCCTTTCCTACCCTGTAAATGTTAAGGGTTTCGCCAAGGACTGGCTGCCCCATTTCATCCAATGTAAACGCGGTCAAAGCGATTGTATCATTATCAACCACGTTAAACTGATTGCTTTGAATCAGCCCGGAATCAAAATAAAAGAGTATAGCCTGGTCAAAGATAAGGTAACTTCCACTGCCGTTCTTTTTTCCTTCAGACAAACCTTCCATTACATATTCAAAAGAACCGTCCGTTTTGCCTGTAAACGTGAGTTCCGTTCCGTCTGCGGCTTTGTCGGATTTCCACTCTCCAATAAACGGATTGCTTACTTCCGCAAGCCAATCCGGATTCGTGCCTGCGCTGCCGCTATCGCCGCATGCGACAAGAACACTGCATAACAGCATCAAAATCAGAATGAGCGAAAGTGGTCTTTTCAATGCGAATTGTTTTTTCATGTTTTTTCTCCTTTGTTGTTTATGGACAGCCGCTTCTGTGGTATAACCACTAAGTAGTTAGCAATGACTAACTAATCATACTATAGGAAATGTACGCGGGCAATGAGTTGCAACGGGATTCTTCCCCGCGTGATATTTTTTCTCCGCCGCGTGTATTTAAGGAGGTAACACATTGACCATCCGTGGAGTTGATGCGTATGAACAATACTTGATTAGCGAGTTGAAGCTAAAAAAGGAACCGATCCCTTTTGGAACACGATATACTTTACCCATTGAAACCGGAAAAGGGACTATTGAATCTTTTGGAGATAAAAGCCGGTGGGCGGCATGGATTTTAGACTGCCAGATTCAGCAATCCATGCAATTTTCTTATATACAAAAAGACGAGAGCTTTATTGGATTTGCTTACCGTGAGGGAAACCCTCCCGAGGATTTGATGGACATTGCCTATCCCAGCAGCGATGTGGCGGAGGGGCAGATCACTCCGGGGCTATCAATGCGAGTGGCCTGCGTATATTTTTTTGATGGATTCCTGCGGGAATATCCCGGCTATAACAGTGACTTGATGGATTTTATTCGAGCGGTTCAAGATCATGACGAAAGCGTCATCATGAAGCATATCAATCCGGCTTTGCTTCAGATGTTGAAAAACAAGCAAACCGGGCTTGGACGCCGCATATTTGTGGAAAGCCATGTACTGGGGATCATGGCCAAACTACTGGATATTGTAGATAAAGAACGCGACGGAGTTAGAAAAATAAAGTTATCCGATTATGATAAAGAACGGCTCGCTCTGACTCCACAGATATTGGCGAACAGTATTCAAAATCCTCCGGGTATTGCCAAGTTAGCTCGGCAAATAGCATTGAACGAACAAAAATTGAAAACAGGTTTCCGTCAGCTCTACGGTATGACGATTTACGAATACCTGCGCCGCACCCGGATGGAAAAGGCGATTCAAATGCTGGCGGATGATACATCAATTCGTGACGTGGCCGCACAAGTCGGTTATAGCACACTTCATGGGTTTTCACAGACGTTTTTTAAGTATTACGGCAAATCTCCTGCCGAATGGCGGCGTGATAATGATACACACGAATAACAATACGAAGATTACAAGAAGCCCGCGAACATTTTGCTCGCGGGCTTCTTGTGTCTATTGCATTTTGCAAGTCTGATTCGCTAAAACTTGTGGAAGATTTGCCAAAATCACCATTTTAAACGTAGTAGTTATAGCGGGGATATTAAAATATTTTCGGAAAGTTTGGTAATTGGCATGACTTTCACCGTAATAGTAATGAAGGGAGAAATGCTTATGGAAAATCGTTTGCGAAATGTACAAATCATTGTACGGATTACACCAGAAGAGCGACAGTTTATTACTGAAAAAATGAAACTGGTACCAACGATGAACCTGTCCGCTTATGCCCGCAAAATGCTGATCGACGGGTACATCATCAATCTGGATTTGCCGGAGCTGAAAGCACACGTCGCGGAGCTTGGCAAAATCGGCGGCAATATCAATCAAATCGTTAAACGCATGAACCAGACGGGCAGCTTATACCGCGATGATGTTGAAGCAATAAAACAGCTTATGACTGAAGTCTGGAAAACGGAGCGACAATTACTTTTTCACTTCAAAGGTCTTGCAGAATAGAGGGTTTGGAATACTTCCCAACAAGCGTTTTGCAGAGCAAAATACGGAACCGGCTATCCGGTTCCTATGCTTGCTATTCTGCCAACCACTATGAAAGGACGGGATAGGATTGGAACGGAACTGGAAAATGGTAAACGGACATATCGTGGCGAAAGTCCCTTTTTCGCAGGAGCTTCCCACTATGAAAATCACGCTAAAAGCCAGCAGGACAACCTATCGTTTCGGCGGCAGCTACGACGGAAACCGCAGCGTATCGGCAAAAGTTTTGCGGCTTATGGACAAGGGCGGTGATAATAATGATGAAAAATCTGGCGGAGCCTGACATAATATGTGTATGCAATCCTGTATTGGCAGACTGCCCGCCCAAGGAGGATATAGACATGCAAAGGCAGTCTGACAAAATCACCGCCCTGTATTGCCGTTTATCACGAGATGACGAGCTTGCGGTCGGCAGCAACAGCATTGTAAATCAAAAGGCGATCTTGAGTAAATACGCGACAGAAAACCGTTTTGCAAACCCTGTATTTTTCGTGGATGACGGGTACTCTGGTACGAGCTTCGATAGGCCGGAATGGAAAGAGCTTGTTGAGCAGGTAGAATCGGGAAATGTATCAACAGTTATCGTCAAGGACATGTCCCGTTTCGGGCGTGATTATCTCAGGGTGGGGCTTTACACAGACATTCTCTTTGTTGAGAAGAATGTGCGCTTTATTGCCATCAACAACGGTATCGACAGCGCCAACCAGCAGGACAATGATTTCACGCCATTTTTGAACATAATCAATGAATTTTACGCCCGCGATACAAGCAAGAAAATTCGCGCCGTGATGAAAAACAAGGGCGAAGCCGGAGAACATTTCTGCACCATTCCACCTTACGGCTACATGAAACATCCCCACAACAAAAAGCGTTGGATTGTGGACGAGCCCGCCGCCCAGAGCGTCAAACGGATATTTGCCTTATGCTTGGACGGTTATGGCCCCTCGCAGATTGCCCGGATACTGGAAGCGGACAAGGTGCTTACTCCATCGGCTTACTGGCAATCGCAAGACACTTCCTGCCCGGCAAGGCCGACCGTTACACCCTATCGCTGGGTCTCATCAACCGTATCTGACATTCTGGAAAAACGGGATTATCTCGGCCACACGGTAAACTTCAAAACCTACAAACAGTCCTACAAATCTAAAAAGGAACTCTACAATCCGGAGGACAAGCAAAAGGTGTTTGAAGATACTCACGAGGCCATTGTGGACGTTGACACTTGGGAGCGGGTACAGGAGTTGCGCCGCAATAAACGCCGCCCGGCGCGGACAGGAAAGAGCAATATGTTTGCAGGAGTTGTCCGTTGTGCCGACTGCGGGGAAAAGCTCTACTACTGCACAAGTAAAAACTTTGAAGCGCGGCAGGATCATTTCATCTGCTCCACTTCGAGAAAGCGCGGTACAGAGGTTTGCCCGACGCATTTTATTCGTGCGGTGGTATTGGAAGCGGGTGTCCTCGCACACAGGCGGCTTGTGATCTCTCTTGTCGCGGATTATGAGGAACAGTTCCGGCGGGCGATGGGCGTGAAGCACAAAGCGGAAGCAAAACGGGAACTGGCGGCGAAACGCAAGCAGTACACTGGGGCGGAGCGCCGCATTGAGGAACTCAACAAATTATTTAAGCGTATTTACGAGGATAGGGCCAACGATGCCTTATCCGACAGCCGCTATCAAATGCTCTCTGAGGATTACGAGCGGGAGCAAAATGATCTACAGGACAAGCTGTTGCAACTGGAAAATGAAATTACACAGCAGGAAGAACAGGCAGAAAACATTGACAGGTTTATCGGCAAGGTAAAGAAATATCTCGATTTGCAGGAGCTGACCCCAACAATCCTCAACGACATGGTAAAGGTTGTATATGTCCATGCGCCGGTCAAAGAGGATGGTGAGCGGGTACAGGACATTGAGATTTCCTATGACCTCACTGGGATACTTCCGTATTTCTTGCTGCAACGCCTGCAAAACGGAGAAACGGCATAGCCAAAGCTACGCCGTTTTCCGAAAACAACTCTATGCTGTTTTATTGGGCCGCCCCAAACAGCGCCTTTTTTGTGTATCAGTTACCTGCGTTCCCCCTACATTTTCCTCGTCATGCTTTTTCGGCGGGGGGTTCACGGGGGCACGCGTGAACCCCGTGCCGTAGTTATGTGCCGGGGAAAAAGAAGCCCGCCGTCAATATCCAAATAGTTTCCGCCGCCATACGCGGGATACCTTTGTTCCACGGCCTGCTTGAAGGCTTCGGCGTCGCCGCAGGCCTTCGCGATGGCTATAAGGTCTTTCAGGTAGGCTATTTTTGTTTCGACGCCCTTTAGATCTTCCGGGCTATAGTGCGAGGTCAGCACCAGGTCGTAACCCTTGCCAAGATAGCCTTCCAACTGCGCGACGATCGCCCCGGCGTGCCCTGCGCCCGCTACGATGGAGTGGCAGTCGTGCCCCAGCATGTGCGTATACACCGCGTTAATCTGCGGAATTTCGATGTCGAAAGCCTCGTCCGTTTGTGCGATGTTCAGGCGGATGCCGCCCAGCGTCAGCGGGCCTGACGCGATGATGTTTGTGACATCTGCAACCGAGGCGTCGAAACTCTCTCCAAGCGCCTTTGCAAAATTGTCGATGAGGGCCTTTCCGCCGCCCGCGTGGCCATAGTCATCGGCATTTTCTGTGGCATATACAGGGACTGTAGGCACGAAGGACGCGCCGGCCATGTGATAGGCGAGCAGCTTACCGGCTACCTTTACATTGAGCTTGTCGATGTATCCGGCGAGCTCGTGGATGTTGTCTGCGAAGCACGGCGCTTCAATGAGCACCGCCTCGCCGCTTTTTTCCAGAACAAATACTTCGTCGCTCAGGGGATCGTTTGTTTTGTAGGCGTGAAGCTTGATATCGCCCCAATCGTATACGTGCATCTCGCCTTTGCCCGAGGTGATCGTTTTGTAGTTTTCTCTTTTCATGGTGGGCCTCCGTCGGTTGATGTAATGGGGATGGGTTGCGTTTCCCTGCCCGTGAGACTACAATACCCTTTAGGCGAGCGGCCGTAAAGTAGGCACAAATCTATTACCTGCGCACCTTTTGGTAACCGATGGAGGAATGGCGATGCTGACGAAGGAAGAGCTCTCCGCATGCCCTGTGGCGACTACGGTGGGGCTGATCGGCAACAAGTGGAAGCTTTTGATCATCCGCGATCTACTCGGCGGCATAAAGCGCTTCGGCCAGCTGCGCAAGAGCGTAAGCGACATCAGCCAAAAGGTCTTGACCGACAATCTGCGCTCGCTCGAGGCGGACGGCCTGGTTACGCGCACCGTATACGCGCAAGTGCCGCCCAGGGTCGAATATGCGTTGAGCGAGCTGGGCGATTCGCTCAAGCCCATCATGGACAGCATGGAAAGATGGGGCAACGAATACAAGAAGCGTTTCTGAGAAGCGCGGGCGGAGCGCGTGCTGTTTTAGCATGCCGTAAGACGAGAAAAAGGGTGATGTCGATGACAAACGCCACGCTGGAGATCATCAAGCGCCGCCGGAGCATCCGGGATTTTCGGCCGGATACGCTCGAAGAAGAGAAGCTTTCCGCCATCGCCGAGGCGGGGCTCTATGCGCCCAACGGCGGCGGCGAGGCATGGCATTTTACCGTGATACAAAATGCCGAAATCCTGCGGCGCATGAGCTGCCTATCCAAGGAGGCGGCCGCCGAGTCGCCCCTTGCGTGGCTTGCGCAGCTGGGGCGGGATGCGGCCTTTGACCCGCTGTACGGCGCTCCGGCGCTCATTCTCGTATCCTGCGATGAAGGCGGCATAACGTCCGTATACGACGCTTCTGCGGCTACGGAAAACATACTCATCGCCGCCGAGTCGCTTCATATCGGCTCCTGCTGGGGTTATTTTATTACGCAGGCCTTCGATGGGCCCAAAGGGGAAGAGTTGCGCAACGAACTTGGCATCCCCGAAGGTTACAAGGTTCTCACCTCCGTCGCGTTGGGCCATCGGGCCGGCGAAGCGCCCCAGGCCCCATTGCGAAAACCCGGCACAATTACCCACATACGCTAGAGGGGCATGCCCTTGCAGGCGATTATGGAATCGGCGTTCGACGCCCTTTACTTGGTGTGCGTACTCGTCATGGGCATTCTGATTCTCCGCAAAGCCAGGGGAGAGAGGCAGTTTGTCCTCTTTGGCGCGATGGCGATCGTGCTGGGCTTGGGCGACGCGTTTCACCTCGTGCCCTGCATGATAGCGCTTTTGACCGACGGCTTGCAAAATCACGTCGTCTCGCTGGGCGTGGGCAAGCTGATCACCTCGGTTACGATAACCGTATTTTTGTTTTGCTCTACCACGTTTGGCGGTTCAGGTACGATAAGAGCCGTACGCGCGGCCCGACCGCGGCAGTTTGCGCATTGGCCGCCGTTCGGGTTTTGCTGTGCCTGCTTCCGCAAAACCGGTGGCTCAGCGCAGATGCGCCCCTCGCATGGGGAATTTACCGCAACCTGCCGTTTCTTGTTCTAGGCGCGCTCATCGTTACTTTGTTCGTGCGCGAGGCGAAGAAAAACCGGAATCGCGCCTTTCGCTTTATGGGGCTTGCCGTCGCGCTCAGCTTTACGTTTTATATCCCCGTGGTGCTCTGGGCCGACGCTGTTCCCCTGTTGGGCATGCTGATGATCCCCAAGACCTGCGCGTATGTGTGGATCGTCTTTATGGGTTACGCGGATGTATCATAACCCGCTCAGGCGTGCTCGGCCGTGTTGTCCAAAGAAAGAGAGGCCTTGAAGCGACGTGCAAAGCTACACCCATGCCCCCATTGCGGGTAAAGCCCCTTCCACAATATTGCCCGAAGGAACGGCGCTCGTGCTCGAGGGCGGCGGCCTTCGCGGTTTTTACAGCGCAGGCGTATTTGAGGCGTTTATGGATGCGGGCATCCTGTTTCCCTACATCATCGCAGTGTCGGCCGGCGCGGCCAACGCGCTTTCGTATATATCCGGGCAGGCGGGCCGCAACCGGCAGGTTGTTGAGCACTATGTGGGCGACAAGCGCTATGTGAGCAAGCGCAACCTGCTCAGGCACCGCTCTATGTTCGGCATGGAGTTCGTGTTTCATGAGGTGCCGGGGAAGCATATATTTTTAGACTGGAATATGTTTGAAAACCAGGATATCCGCTTTTTAACCGGCGCGCTCAACTGCGAAACCGGTAAGACGGTGTGGTTTGAAAAGCAGGATAACGACCGGGATTTGGAGGCGGTGATGGCCTCCTGCTCCATACCGATTTTATCGCAAATCCGAAACTATCGAGGCTTCCGCCTTCTTGACGGCGGCGTGGCGGATCCAATTCCTATCGAAAAATCCCTTGCGGACGGCAATGCGTTTCACGTCGTGGTGCTGACCCGCAACGAGGGTTATCGCAAGGCCGCATTTAAGCATAAGGCGCTGCTGTCGCTCTTTTTCCGGAAATACCCGATGGTCGCCGAGGCGATGCTTAACCGCCACGAGAACTACATGCGGCAGCTTGCGCTGTGCGAGCAGTTGGAAAAAGAGGGCGAGGCCGTGATCATCCGCCCACTTGAGCCGCTTGAAGTGGGGAGATCCGGCGCGGATATCCAAAGGCTTTTGGCCCTGTACGACGAGGGGCACAGGGAAGGTGCCGTCAAAATCGAGAGCATTTTGCGGGGCCGAGCTTGACAAGACAGTCCCAAGTCTGTTATGCTGGCCGCACATCAAACCAACGGAGGATGTTTATGCTACAGTCGGTCATCTGCCGCTAACAAGCACCCGCACATGGGTTGCGGTTCGCGCAAACGCGCGGCCTGTTTCTGTGTGCAGCGTCGGCAGACGATCGAGCAATGAAGGATTTCTTTGCGCGCCGTGCCCGATGCACGGCGCGTTGCCGTGCTAAGCACGCCGTCTGCCGGCGCTTCCGGATCATAAGGAGGCGTCGTTTTTGTTCCCTGAAGAATCGCTTATGCTGCTCGAATACCACGAGATATTAAGATGCCTTGCCGGGCATGCCCGCACCCATGCCGCGCAAGAACGCGCCCTTTCTCTGCGCCCGCTGGACGACCCAAATCGCCTCGCGGCGCTCCGCGACAGTGTTACGTGCGCGCGAAAAATTTTCGATGCGATGGGGTCCCCGCCGGTTCACTCGATGGAGGGCATGGAAAACCTTTCGCAAAAGCTGCGCATCGGCGAAATTATGTCTCTGGCAGATCTGCGTTCCGTGGCGGATTTCCTGCGCCACTGCCGCCTGCTCTTGCGCTTTTGCGAGCGCGCGCAACCGATCGGCCCGCTGGTGGCAGGCTGGGGGTTGAGCGTAGATCCTTTGGACGACGTGCGCGAGGAGATTGAGCGCTGCATCCGCGGGGACGCCGTGGACGACGCGGCATCCGGCGAGCTTAAGTCCATCCGCCAGAAAAAAGAAAAGTGCTCATCGCAAATCCGTGAAAAGCTGGCGTCCTTGTTGCGTTCGCATCCGAACTGGTTTCAGGAGAGCTATTCCAGCATGCGCGGCGGCCGACATGTGCTGCCGGTGAAGCGCGAATACCGGGCGCAGGTGAAGGGTTCGGCGCTGGATCAGTCCGCCAGCGGCGCCACGGTGTTTGTCGAGCCGGACAGCGTTACGGCGCTTCAGCGCGAGCACGATTTGCTCGCCATCGCCGAGGAAAACGAAGTGTTGCGCATTTTGGCCACGTTGACGGCGCAGGTGGCGGAGCGATCCCGCGCGCTCAGCGCCAACCGCGAGGCGATGATCGAGCTTGACTACGTGTTTGCGTGCGCGCGCTTAGGTGCGGATATGCGCGGGGCGACGCCGAGCCCCACCGCCAAGCGAGAACTGGAGCTTAAAAATGCCCGCCATCCGTTGCTCGGCCCTGGCGCTGTGCCGCTGACGGTTTCGTTGGGCGGCGTGAAAGGGCTGGTGATCACCGGCCCCAATACAGGCGGCAAGACGGTGGCCCTGAAAACCGTGGGGCTGCTTTCGCTGATGGCGCTGTCGGGCCTTCAGGTTCCGGCGGACGGTGCGGTCGTTCCGATGTTTTCGGGGGTGTACTGCGATATCGGCGATGGGCAGAGCATTTCGCAAAATCTGTCGACATTTTCCTCGCACGTCAAGCGCATTGTCGCCATCCTATCGCAAGCGGACGGACGCTCGCTCGTGCTGCTTGACGAGCTGGGCAGCGGCACCGACCCACAGGAGGGCATGGGCCTTGCCGTAGCGGTGCTCGAGGAGCTGGGCAGGCGCTCGTGCCTGTTGGTCGCAACCTCGCATTACCCGGAAATTAAGCACTTTGCGAGCACCGCGCCGGGCTTTTGCAATGCGCGCATGACGTTTGACCGGGCGACTCTCTCGCCCCAGTACCGCTTGGAGATGGGCGAGGCGGGGGAAAGCTGCGCGCTGTACATCGCCAAGCGGCTCGGGCTGCCCGAAAAGCTGCTGACGCGCGCGTGGGCGGTTGCCTATCCAGGTGGAGAAGCCGTGGGAATGGAGGCGGAATCCTTCGCAGAGCCGCAAGCGTCGGCTCCGCTTTCGCTTAGCAATATGGCGCCGGAAGAAGACATGCCCGTGCCCGATGCGCCCAAAGAGAAAAAGACGCCTGCAGGGGCGCAGTTTGCGCTCGGCGACGGCGTATATGTAACCTCGATGAGCAGGCACGGCGTGGTGTGCCGCGAGCGCAACGCAAGGGGAGAGATCGGCGTGCGCATCCAGGGAAAGAACTACATGATCAACGAAAAGCGCGTCAAGCCCTTCCTTTCCGCATCGGAGCTTTACCCCGGCGAGGGGTACGATTTAGACATCGTGCTCAACTCATGGGATGAGCGCAAGGCAAAACGCGATGTGCGCAAGGGCAAGCCCGGCGCGGTGGCCGTGATCGACGAGGGAGCGCAAGAATAGCTCATCGCGGGCTTCATATCCCTCGCTTCTCGTCTTCCTCAAAACCGCTGAGGCGGAAACCGGGACGCGCGTTCTCCGTTCTTCTTACTCCCAAAGAAACCACAGTTTCTTTGGGAAGAGGAAATTCCACGTAGCGCCAGAACCGCCAACGCCGCAGCGCTGGCGGTTCAGAGCGCAGTGCGAATCGACGTGCTGCGGCGCGAAAGCTCGCTCATTTTCCCGCTCTTCTCTATCCATAAAACCGCTGCGGCGGTTTTATGGATAGAGAACGACGAAAAGGCATGGAGCCCATATTTTCCGTTCTTCTCAATTTCAAAGAAATCTCAGTTTCTTTGGAAAGAGAAGGAGCAACGAAGCGCCTGAACCGCCACCATGCCGCAGCCTGGTGACGGTTCAGAGCGTAGTGCGCCTCGACGAGATCACTGTCGTATGCGGTTTGTGCGTATGCAGCGCGTAAAGGCTGTTATCCGCTTTTCACTTCCGTCGATAAGTAGTGTGGTTTTTTGCACGTTCGGGCGGATCTTTTTCTTTGTATGGCTAAACAAGCCGGTACGAATCTGCTTTTTCTGGTTGCCAAAGGTGGTTTTCTTTCCGCATATCTCACAGGAGGCCATCCGATCACCTCCTCATTATAAAATGAGCTAACAGGTGATGTGCGGCATGGGTACACCTCCTTGTTTATTCAATATTACGTATGCAGCATGTTGGGCATGGGCGCACCTCCTTTTTCAGAGTGGTTACATTGCAGCGTGGGCAGGCTAGGGCGTCAAGCCGCGGCATCCGCTGCGACGGGTTATAGCGCCTAACATGACGGCATGCCGTACTTGCCCGCATATTCGCAGAATAGCCGGTACCATCTTTCGTGGCGAAAAGCGCTCTTGGTATCGGTGGCCTCGAAGTAGTAGCCCATTTTCATGTTGTGAAGCATGGCCTCCAGGATCAGGCATTCCCGCAGATAGTCGTCGCTTAGCATGGCGTCGATGTCGGCGTTTATTCTTTCGCCGATGCCGTCTATGGCGTGACGATAGAGGATGTTTTGCTTGCCGAGCAAGAGCCCTACGCGTTCGAGGCAATCGACGCCCTCGCGCATGTCCCGGGCGGCCAGCCTGCCCTTGAAGTCCAGCATCTTTTCGCCGCCGCTGAGGATATGGTCGACGGTGGTTTCTAAAGCATCGGCCAGGTCCATTAGGATGGAGGTATCGGGTAGCGCCTCTCCGCGCTCCCATTTGGACACGGCCTGAAAGGATATATTCAGCCTTTCGCCGAGCGCGCTTTGGGTCAGTTGCTTGGCTTTGCGCAGTGAGGCAATCTGCGCGCCGACGTTTTGCGGGTTGATTGTCATGAAAGCACCCTCCCTTGCGTATGAAATCGATCCTGACACCAGTATAGGTGCGGTGACAAGGCGCGTAAATAACCCTTTCGTTTAGGCAATGCGGTCAAAATTCGAATGAGGGTTGAGCGTTTGTGTCGACGGGCCCTACAATGCGACAATTCCCGTTGGTTTTTCGCGCGCGTATGGTATACTGTGAAAAATCGCGCAAGGAGGGGAAACGCCGGTGGACGCATTCGAAGCCCTGACGCGTTATTACGGCCAATACGACGAGGACGCCCGCCTCGCCGCCACGAAGCACGGGCGGGTGGAATATCTCACCACGATGCGGTATATCGAAAAGTATATGCCGCCCGGCATGAAGGTGCTCGAAATCGGCGCGGGCACGGGTCGGTATTCCCATGCGCTGGCAAGGGACGGCTTTTGCGTATGCGCGGTGGAGCTGGTTGAGCGCAATGTCGATATCCTCAAGGCCAACACCCAGCCCGGCGAGTCGATCGAAATCTTTCAGGGCGACGCGAGGGATCTGTCTTTTTTGCCTTCGGAGGCGTTCGATGCCGTGCTGATGCTCGGGCCGATGTACCATCTCTTTACGCAAGAGGATCAGCTAAAGGCCCTTTCCGAGGCAATGCGCGTCGCAAAGGCGGGCGGGCTTTTGTATACGGCCTACTGCATTAGCGACGCCTCTTTGCTTAAGTACGGCTTTGCGCGCGGCAACATCTTCGCGTTGATGGAGAATGGCTTATTGGACGGCGAAACCTTCAAGACGTACTCGACGCCTAAGGAAGTGTTTCAGCTATACCGCAAGGAAGATATCGATAAGCTGATGACAGGCTTTCCCGCGCGCCGCCTTCACTACGTTGCCACCGATCTATTCACCAACCATATGCGGGATGCCGTGGATGCGATGGACGACGAGACGTTTAAGGTCTACATGCGCTATCATCTTTCCATTTGCGAAAGGCCGGATATGGTGGGGGCTACGCACCACAGCCTGGATATCGTCCGAAAAATATAGTGGGCGCTCCCAGGCGTCGCCGGGGGGGGGGGGGATGGGAATGACCTTTTCCACGCTGTTTTTGTTCTTCATGGCCTATGCGGTGCTCGGCTGGGCCTGCGAGGTAACCTATTGCTCTGTAGCCGCAAAAAAGC
Organism: Eubacteriales bacterium; assembly: GCA_031551255.1. Taxonomy (GTDB): domain Bacteria; phylum Bacillota; class Clostridia; order Christensenellales; family UBA1750; genus JAVBNW01. Next base: position 38,427 of record JAVBNW010000005.1, read on the forward strand.
TTGTCAACAGAGGTTTTTTGCGGGGGCCATATTGCCCGATCTACGGCGTTGGCGCGATGCTCACGCTGCTCGTACTCATGCCGCTGAACCTTCATCCGGCATTGGTGTTTCTCTTCTCCACGCTTTTGTTCACCGCGCTCGAATATGTGACGAGCTGGCTGATGGAAATTCTTTTCGGCATGCGCTGGTGGGACTATTCTTCGAAGAAGTTCAACCTTCGCGGCAGGGTATGCCTGAAAAACTCATTGATCTTCGGCGCGTTGGGCCTTGTGCTCGTGTATGTCGTCCACCCGGTCGTAAATGAGTGGATTGCCGCGATTCCATCGGTAGTCGCCCGCGTTTGCGCGCTTCTTCTATGCTCCGCGTTCATTCTGGATCTTATCTACACGATGTCGGATATGTTCCACGTCAGCGAAAAGCTGAAGAAGGCGCAGGCGGATATCGACCGCCTCAAGGAGCTTAACAAGGATACCGGCTGGTATGTTCCGCACGATGTTTCCGGCAGCGTCGCAAGGCTTAGAGCCGTGTGCGAAGAGGGGAATGTGCCGGATGGCGCGCAGATCCTCGCCGCGATCGACAAGCTTGAAAGCTGGTTCCATGCGGACAAGCGCGGCAACTGGCTGCTCGGTTCCGTTCAAAACCGCGGGCACGGAAAGCTTAGAGAGGCCATTGTGCTCGCGCGCGATAGCAAAGAAAAGGCGCCGCGCGAAAAGCGGGCGGGCCTTCGCGAGTTTTTCCACATGTCGCCCAAGGCTTCGGGCGCCGCCGTACCCGCACAGGGCGGTGTGGCGGTTGCGGAAGTGGCCGCACCCGCCGCGCCTGTGCGGGAGCACGTCAAATCCTTCGCCGGCGGTATGAATTTTTACAAGCTCTTTTGGGTGTTCGTGATCGCTTCCGTCGTGGGCTATGTGCTCGAAACGTTGTTCTGCCTGGCGACGAAGGGGCACATCGAAAGCCGGCAGGGGCTGATCTACGGGCCGTTCAGCCAAGTATACGGCTTGGGCGCGGTGCTGATGATGGTGGCGCTCCAACCCGTCGCCAAGAAGAGCGACCGGTGGATCTTTTTCGCGGCCGCGCTGGTAGGCGGCGCGTTTGAGTGGGTTTGCAGCTTTGTGCAGGAAATGGCCTTTGGCACGGTCTCCTGGGAATATAGCGATCAGGCCGTGAACTTTGGTGGGCGCACGAGCCTTTTGTACATGCTCTTTTGGGGTGTGCTGGGGGTATTTCTCATTCGGGCGCTGTTCCCGCTACTGACCCGGCTGATTGAGAAAATCCCCAACAAGCAAGGCATCGTGCTTTCGTGGATATTGCTTGTCGTACTGCTGGCGGATGCGGCACTATCCTGCGCGGCCGTCTACCGGTGGGAGAAGCGGGACAGGGATATGCCGCCGCAGAGCGTCGTGGACAGGTTGCTGGATGAAAATTATCCGGACGACGTGATGCAGGAGATTTACCCGAATATGACCATGCTGCACGCGCAAGACGCGCCGTCGTAGGTTTGCGCCGTGTAAACGTAGGCCCCCCTGATGTATGGCATCAGGGGGGCCTACGTTTGTGTTGGTTCTTCGTAGGTTATCTGCGCGTTAATCGCGCTCTGGGCCTCTGTAGGGCGCCGAACACGAGCGCCGCAAGCGCCGAACCGATCAGCGGGGCGACGATGAACACCCACACGTTGGCAAGCGCTTCGCCTCCGGCGAACAGCGCAGGCCCTATGCTGCGCGCGGGGTTGACCGAGGTGCCCGTGAGCGGGATGCCGACGATGTGTACGAACGCAAGCGTCAAACCGATGACGACGCCCGCGACGCCGCCTTTGCTCTCATCGGAGGTGACGCCCAGGATGGTGAAGATGAAGATGAACGTCAACACGACTTCCACGACGAGCGCCCCCAGAACGCCGCCGGCATTTGTAACGCCGTTGGAGCCCAAACCGCCCGTCAGATCCGCAACGCCGAAACCCGCCGTCAAAAGCTTGAGCAGCGCCGCGCCAAGGATTGCCCCGATTATCTGCGCGATCACATAGCCGGCAAACTCCTTAGCGCTCATCCGTTTGCGCAAAAGCATTGCCAGCGAAACCGCCGGGTTGATGTGACAGCCGGAAATGTTACCGATGACGTACGCGGTTGCGACAATCGAAAGCCCGAAGGCTAATGCCACCGCCAAGTGCCCGCCCGGCACATCGCAACCCAGGACCACCGCGCTTCCACAGCCCATAAACACGAGAATACAAGTGCCGATCAGTTCCGCCAGATACTTTTTGAGATTCGCCATGTTTTCCCCACCTTTACCATTACTAAAACTATAAATTTATAGCGCGATCCGCCATATGCCCGCCAACGTGCCGTGCAGGCTCAGCGTAGCGAGCTTTTCCGCCTCTGTGCCCAGGTGTTTGCACGCGGCTAGCAGCGCCCCTTCCCGGTCGGTTAACAACACGGCCCGCGCGCCCGGCGTTAAGATACGGACGATCTCGACCATTGCACCCCGGTACAGCGCGGCATCGTCCTTGACGGCGATTTGCTTGCCCCAGGGCGGGTTGGTGGCGATCGCATCGGTGGAAGCGTCATCAAGTGGCAGCGCGAGGGCGTTCCACACCTGAACCTGACAGCCTTTCGCATTCTCCTTGGCCGCCATAACCGCCGCCGGATCGATATCTCCACCGAGGATCGAGTGCGCGGGATAGCAGGCGCGCTCGGAGAGGATGGTGCCCGAGCCGCAAAACGGATCGATAAACCTGTCGGCGGCATCCGGCAGCGTCAACCGCACCAGCGCGTGCGCGATGGTGGGGCGGGTGGCCGCCGCGGAAAAAGTGCGCGCCCCGCGGAACCGAAACTCGGCCGATGTGTATTTGACGAACAACCGCGCCCTGTCGCCTTCGATCTCCAGGCGCAGCGCACATGTATGGCGCTCTGCATCGCCCTGCATCCCGCCCGCCGCGCGGCACAGCGCGGGCAAAACCGCCTCGGCCGCCTCAAACCGGCTATAGCTGTGCTTGCCCGAGCGGCTCGCGCTCAGGTGAACGAGCGCAGGCGATACGTCAAGCGGGCTTAACTGGGAAATCGTTTCTTTCAAAGGCAGGCGGGCGAGGGAACGGGCAAGATCGGGCAAATCCGCCCGATGGAGCCCTGTGCGAACCTGGCCCACAAAGCCATAAAGATTGTCGGCGCACCGTAGCGCCAGGGAGGCGGAGGCATCCGCGTCAAACAGCGCTCTGCCGCGCTCCGCCGACGCACGCGCGCCCAAGCGCTCCGCGATCTCTTGCGCGAGCACATCTTCCAGTCCGGGGCAGCACGTCGCCATGAGCGATAGGGTGTGTACGCATTTGTTATCAGAGTTTTCCATGCGTAAGCAGTATAGCATCGCGCCGAGCGCGCGTCCAGGGAGCGAAACAAAAGGCCCGAGAAAATTTCCCCGGCCTTTTGGATATACCCCTTCGGCAAGCCTTTTTAAGTTGCCTCAGGCGTTTGTAATGCGCAGCACGCACCCGTGCACAAAGGCCGGAAGGCGTATCGAACCCGGTAGCACGGTAACATCGCCGGGCTGCTCGTCCATCAGCCAAAAGACATCGGCCGATGCGGCATCGATGGGAACGGCAAAGCTTTCGATGGGCATGGGCGTTTTCGCATCGCGCAGCACGTGATCCCACCGATCTTCCTTGCTGCGCACGAGCGCGAGCGTATGGCGCTTTCCCCTGAGCATGAGGATCCAGGCGCGGGTCGTTCCCGCAACCTCCGGTACAAACTCTTCTTCATCCATCTGTATGCCCTCTACCACATCGGCCAGCGGGCGGAAGTGGCGCCACAGATTTTTCGGTTCCACATACTGGTTCCAGTGCCAAATGTGGCCGGAACCGGCCGTACCGGCGAACAGAGCGGGGTAGGTGGTATCGTGGAAGATCAGCCCGTCGTCGTCGCAAGCGTAAAAGCGGAACGGGCCGACGTGGCGGTCGTTCACCGCGCCGGTTTCGGTAAAGATCACCGGCTTATCCGGGCGGCGGGAACGCCCGATCGACTCGATAGTGAATGCCACCGGATCGGTGCGGCATATTTCCATCGGCGCGCCCTGGTCGAGATAGCGGTGTATTTGCTGAAATTCTATTTCCGGCATGTCGCGAAAGCGGTCCATCCAAACCTGGAAGCCGTCGTCGTCAAAGCTGCCGAGTGAATTGACGGCCATGTTCAGCGGAGACATCGCCTTAACTTCGCCGAGCATCCTTTGCGTAAACCCGGCAATGGCGTCACGGCTTGCGTGGATGCAGTTGATCTCGTTCCAAAGCTCCCACGCGAATACGACGGGGTCGTTCTGATAGCGCGCAATGTAGGGCTCGATGTCTTTAAGCCAGCGGGCGTTCCAAACGGGGCTGCTGAGCCAGTTTTCCTCGCTCATGAGTTGGACGCCGGTATCCGGATCGACATAGCGGCGGTAGGCAAAGTGTCCCTCCGTGTGGAAACACCGCCAGTGCTCCAGACACAATTTTACCCGCACACCGCTTGCCCGGGCGATTTCCATCAGGGCTTCAAAGCGCGCGAACGCTACCGGATCGTGCACCCCCATCAGTTCGGTGCGCGCCTGCGTATAGCGGTTGGAAAGCCAGATGCGGCAGTAGTTAACGCCCGATTCCTTCATCCTGCGGAACCATCTGCGCCATTGAATAAGGCCGGTGGTCGCCGTTTCGGCTGACGCTGTAAAATGTTCTTCTCCCGCGGGTAAGCGATCGTAATCGCAGCCGACGAGGTTCAACCCGATCGGCACGTAGGATTCCCCGCCGGACAGCGCGAAGTAGCGCCGATCCCGTTCCGATACGCCCACAAAGCCGGGAAGACCCGTATTCTCGGCATCAAAGGGAATTTCCGCCGCCAGGGCGTCGCCTGCGTAGGCCCTTAGCACATGGCGGCCCGGCGCGCAGGCGGTAAAGGCGACCTGCTTTTCGCCCTTGCCCTTTAAGGTTACCGTTTCATACCCGTGCAGGTCGTAGGTAAAGTCGGCATCGTGATGAAGATAGGGGATGGCCGCCTGAGAGCCGCCTCCGGGCAATAGGAATTCGGCGCGATCGGCTTGTAAAGGGATGGTAAAGCGTATGCGGCCGTATACGGGGGTAACAGTCATGAGTTCTCCTCCTCTCAGTCGCTCGGGTTTCGAGTTTCTTATCGGGCCGATCATGTGTTGTCCCATCGCAAAAAAACCGGAACACAAAAGAGACAGGGCGCGGTAAATCACCATAACCGCGCCCTGATATCGATAAATACTTCAAAATAAACATAATATGTATTACATAATACGCTAAATTTCGCCAATTAAGACCCCAAACGCTTCATCGATACCAGAGTCTGCTCAAAGGCCCCGCTCCGCTCGATCAGGAAAGAAAGCACATCCAACTCGTAGCTGTGATGAAAGGTACGCACGACGTGGCCACCGTCTTTCGCGGCCATCAGCGGAATCAGCGCGTAGTCGGCTCCCTTTCCGCCGCTGTCGTACTGGAACCTGACGAGCTGCTCTTCATACCCGACATCCGTTGCGACGACGGCATCTCCACCGGGGATGTGCTGGTACGTGGTTATGCCGGTTCCGATGAAGACCATCTTGTTAAGATGCATATCAAAGCAATACAGCGCGCCGGAATAGGAAAGGACAAACAACGTTTTCCCGTCGAACGAGGCCTTGACGGGGCGGCGCATCCCCTCCATTAAGAACCCTTTCTGTTCGCCGGTGGAAAAGTCCAACGTCTCAATGGCCCATCCCCGGCTCGTCTCCTCCACCCAGCTTACGATGTCTCCCACCGCCTCGGGGGGGCTGATCTGTGCGGAATGGACTTCGACCTGACGGGAATACCACCCGCCCGTCGTGCTGTCCAAAGCGCGCAGGCTGCCGTCCGCGGGGTTATATAGAACCAGCATGTGATATTCGGGAGACGTCACCCGCGGGAGCAGGCCGCCTGCCAAAGAACCGCTGTCGATTGCCTCAGGCGTTTTTTCGCCGTGCTTGAGCTGCATCAGCCTCCACGTCGCCCCGTTGTGCTCAATCCAATGCGCGCCCAGATCGTTCATGCACACATCCGAGATATCGGGGTATTCCGCGGAGCACGTATACAGCTCGGTCTGGGTGAAGTTTACCATCGTTACGATGCGATCCGGGTTTCCTTCAAAGGCGAGCAGCCATTGAGCGCGGTAGTCGTCCACGCTCAAAATCGTTCCGTCGATCGTCTTGGTGGACTGCCCCAACATCTGCCAGCCGGCGCTTTCGGGGCGCGTGGGTACGGCGGACGTATATTCTTTAAGGGAAAGCGGCATGAGAGAATCAACATCCACCGTATCGGCGTAGTCGGGGTGCCAGTCCGTATTGATCGTGGGGGTGGGGGAGACCTGTGCGGCTTCCTGCGTAGCGGCCGGCGAAGGCGAGGGCGTCGCGCTCGCGGAGGCCTGTGCGGCATAGGGCATAGAAGGGGCCTTGGTTGCAGTCTTGCTTTTTGACTGGCATCCGGCGAAGGTTAACGCCAACGCGACGCACAGGCAAAGTGCCGGGATCGCCTTGCGCACGATCCATCACATCCTTGTTTTATCATCCGGCGGTTAAAAACAGGCGCCGGCTGGCGCCTAGATTCTATCATATCATGTTGTCGGGATATTGGGAATATGCGCCTTGGCATATTGAACCCCACGCGAAACTAAGGGCGATGGCAGGGTGGGCGAAAACGGAGCCGGAAAAGGAAATGCCGATGCCGCCGTGGCTGCCGGTCAAGTTTTTCTCTGTTTTCGCGCGGGGACGAAAAATTGCTCGCTTATTTAGTTCGAATTTTCAGGGGCGGTGAGCGTATAACGCCGGGCCAATCGGCGAGTGGGAAGCGCTATGGAGCGTGCGCGGCGGACACTTCCACCGCTGTGGCTGGCACATAACCCGCCGTTCGGCCAGCCTTAACCAACAGCCATTCTTCGGGCGCATCCGGCGCGGAGGCGATCGTAACCTCGACGCCCGCCGACGCAAACGCAAGCGTTTGCGCCGCGTCTTCTGCCGCGGCGAGCAGGGGCGTCCATCCGGCGGAGTGTACAGTTCCGGTTGAGGGCGGCGAAACGGCCAGGCGTAGCGCCGTGGAAGGCAGGAAGACAATTTGGCCGCGGTAGGCCGCCGCGGTCGTTTCATCCACGGTGATCAGCGCGCGCACCGCGCTTGCGGCGGGAAGAGAGGCGTCCTCGTCGCAGTTCGCGCCGCAATAGGATGCGTTTTGCACCAGCAGCGCGTCAAAGCCCGCCTCGGCGGCGAGCCATCGGTGAGCCGTCAGTTCGCGGCGCGATACGAAAAATTCGTCGGTGCCGCTTGCCAGGCGGAGCCACTCCCCTTCTTCATCGAACGCCATCACAAACGCCCCCTCTTCAATGTGGCCTGTTCGTTGCGCGCTCTGCGAAGGCGATGAAAAGACGGCCGCGCCCCCGGGTGCGGCCGTGAAGACCACATAGGCCTCGTCGTCGCCTTGTTGCGCCGCCTCTTCTTCGCTTGTAATGACAATATCATTGCCGGGAAGCATTTTTTTGCGTTGCGCAAGGGCGAGAAGGCTCGGTTCTTCGAAAGGGCTGGGGACGGCGGGCCTTTGGGTCACCTTCACGCGGATGGTTAAGGGACTTACGCCGGGCAGGCTCACCTCGATGGCCGCCTCCCCTAATGCCAAGCCCGTTACACATCCGAATGCATCCACCGAGGCGATGCGGGGGTTAAGCGTTCGCCAAACAGCGGGGATAAACAGCGCATCCACCGGCTCCGGCGCGCACGCGATTGTGCGGCTTGCGCCCAGCGCCACTTGGATTTCGGCAGGAGGAAGCAAGCCCATCGCCAGCCCGATAATCGTTCCATCGCCTTGAAACATAGGCATGCCTTCGGGGAGTTGTGCCGTGCAGTGGGCGTCCTCAAAGGCGACCGAAGAACCCTGGTCCGCTTCGAGGGGGATATCCTGCGCAAAAAAACGGGTGCTTTGCAGGGAAATGGATGCGCCGCTCAGCGCGCGTACGGATGTGTAGCCAACAAGCGAGATGCCGTTTGCGGATACGCTGCAGGCATCGGCGGTCAGCGCCGCGCAATACCCTTCGGAAGCAAGCGACGCGCCGCCTTCCAGCACAAGGGTCTTTGCGCCGAAGGCGTATGCCCCGCAGCCGCCTGGCGAGCCGCTTCCGCCCAACAGTGCGCCGCCGGACACCCGGGCGCTTCCTTCCACATAGAGCGCGTGCCCGCCCTGGGCATCGGCGCTTCCGCCGTACGCCGAACAATCGCTCATCAAAACCGATGAGCCGGGTGCGACGGCGACGCCGTGCATGCCGTTGCCCGGGCGGTATGCGGCGAATACGCGCACATCTTCGAGCGTAAGCGCACCGGATTCGGCGCATACCGCCGCCGTTCCGTCGCCCTCGGATTCGATGGACAGGCTGTACATTTCGACATTTCCGCGCGTAATAAGCGAACCGCCGCGCAGCGTTGCAGAAGACCCCATGCCTATAAGAACGACATCTTCTAGAGCAAGATAGCCGGGTATATCGATGATGCCCGCGATGGCGATCGATGCGGCGCCGTTTTCTATAAGATAGAAAAACTCATCCCAATCGCCCGCTTGCCCGTCTTGCGCCCGGGCCAGAGGAGGCAGGGGAAGGAGAGAAAGCAGCAAAACCGCACATAGAAGCCACGCGCAGCACTTGGCCATATGCGATCACTCCTTATAGTTTTTACCTATTGTAAACATATAAAGAGAGACAAGCCACGGCGCAAAAGAAAGGTTGGATTGTCTGTAGGAATCATTAGCGCTTCTGCGAAACGAAAGGCGTCGCCGGTTTGCACTACACTCCGAAATCCCACAAGGCGCTCAGGCGT
>JAVBNW010000114.1:0-51362 GCA_031551255.1 Eubacteriales bacterium
GGGCAAGGAGGCGTAAGGAAGCGACCCTTCGGGATACGCCTTCGGCGTGAAATGCCTTAAGCTACGCTGACCTAAGCTCGACGCCGCCTTGCGGGAAAAGATCCGCTCGATCGCTCCGCTTTTGGGGTTGGACGACTATAATAAGATCATCTCACGATTCGCCGCATGTGTAAACCCGCAGATCGTGTTGCCTGGCGCCGACACGTCGCCGAGGCCCTGCCCCAGGAATTCTACGATCTGAAACGGGTCGGTTCGAGACGATTTTATGGCGGCGTAGCGGGGCTATGGCAACAGACGGCAACGCAGAAGCAGGCAGAAAGCCGGCTGTCTTTGGCGGGTTTGAAACGTTGCGTTAGACCGCCGACTCCGGTGCGATGCGCACGTCGCCGCGGTGCGGCGCTTCTCTTTTGGGGGCGACTCAGCATCGCTTCATACGGGAGCGGAAACCGGACCAGCAGCTTTTTACACTCACGAGCAGCGGTATGATGAGCGCACAATTCGCTATGGACATCGCTGCCAGCAAGTTCCGATCGTGCGCCATCATCGCATCCCGGGTCATGTCGTCGCTGCCGACGAACGCCTGCATGATTTGTGGGAGCAGGGCGTAAAACCCAAAGTCGGACCAATGGTTTGGAAAGAAACGCGCGGGCAACGTGGTAAGAAGTATATATAAAAATATGCCGCCCAAAACGCAAAAGTATACTGCACACAATGATTTCCTTAGACGAAGCACATAGGGCGCAAAAATTGCGGCAACAAAAAACGGAGCCAGCACAAAAAAAGCCCACAGTGCCACGCGTTCCTGATCGTCCGATATAGAGCCGTTTATTGCGAGCATCGCGGCGATCTCTTCCGCCCTTGAATAGCCACTCCTTCGATCTTGCGTCTGTATGGCAATGCGCTCGACATTCTCACCCGCCCTCGCGTATACAACCATTGTGGGCCGGTCGGTATTCAGCACGCCGGAGACAGCATATTCGCCTTCCTGTGCGCGCAAACGCTGCCCAATCACATCCTCGCTACCCCATAGGCGATGGGCTGTACCGCGATCGAGCGCGCAGGCGTCGAGCTGATCAAAGCGCGGCATCGCGCCCGTTAGAGAAAAAAAGGCAATGCAATCGGCATCCCCTGTAAACCGCAGCACGGTGACTTGCACGCCTCGGTCGGGGTATGCGGCCGATTCAAGCTTTACGTTGGGCGCCTGGCCATATGCGGCATATCCGACGTCTGCAATGGCGTGAAGGGCCGGTTCTACCGCTTCAACGCGCGCCGGAGACGATAGGGCAATCGTCGTGGAGCGCCACGCACGCGCGGCATCGGCGTGCCTCGCCCAAGTTGCGGCATTGAGCACACAAGCGAGAATGGCGAGCAGTGCCGCTACGATCATCCGCCGCCTCATCGCCCGCTCCTAACGCGATCGGCCTCTTGAATGGGCTTTGTGCTGCCGGTGACGATCCGATCCGCCTTTGTCAAAGGGGCCTCGATGGCGGCAGTGCTCAGATCGGCATCCAAGACGCGCACGGGTACAAACTCCAACACCTCTTCCTCTCCCAGTATGCCGTCCTTTATACGTAGCACATAGACGCCGTCCACGTTGTCCACCTTGCGCAGTGCGCCCAACGGAATGCACATTCCATAGGTGCTGCTCTTCTTTTCAAGCTGGATTGATGCGGATTGCCCCAGAGAGCCTGAACCGGCCGGGAGCCCAATGCTAAGATCGACACCTTCCGCCGCCGGCATAAGGCCTTGGATTTCGCCGCCCGATGCATAGCGCGTTGCGCCCGAGAGCAGATAGGACACCTCCGCTTCGCGATCCAGACGCCCTGCTCGCTGCGAATCGATCAACATGCGAATAACGTATCCGTCGCTTGATTTCGCTATGCGCAGCGCGGCGCCGGACAGCGCCTCCCCCGGCCGAGCAAGCAGTTCCATAACTGTTCCATCCTCAGGCGCGAGCAGTTTAGCGCCGCCGTCCTGAATTGCCAATAGCTCCTTAAGCGCTTTCTCATCCGCCTCAATATCCAAATCGGCTATTTGCCGGCGCAGTGCGGCGGTTTTTTCATCGTTTTCCGCTTGCCTGCGCTGTTGGCTTTCGCGGCGGTCCTGGGCCTTTTTTACCGCCTGGGCATCTTCTAGATTGCGCTGCGCGCTCAGCAGATCGTCGTCTCTTGCCTCAATCGCATCCTCCAGCGCCCGTTGTTTGGCCAGTATATTCTCTTTTGAGCTTTGGATCGCCGCTTGCGCCGCCTCCACGGCGGACTGCCGATCAAGCGGCACGGCTTGCATGCGCTCGACCTCCGTCTGCGTCTGGCTAAGCAGCGCTTGCGCGTCGGTAAGCCTGCGGCCGGCATCGTCTTTTGCATTCTTAAGGTCTTGCTCGGCGCGGTGATAGGCGGTCTCCAGAGCGGGATCGCCGGTTGTATCCGCCTCATAGGCGGCGCGGGCATCCTCATAAGCCCGTTGCTTCTCGAGCAAGCTTGCGTCGACGGTGGCTTGAACGGCGTCGTGAGCTTGCCGTGCCTCGGTAAGCGCCAGCTGAATTTCCGCGCTTTGATTTTGCGCCGTCGCTTGTTGCACATAGGCCAAATCGGCCTGCGCCGCAAGCAGTACTTGCTGTGCAAGCGTCAAATCTTCCTGCGCGCGCCTGATGTCGCTCTGCGTATCCCATTCGGCGCGTTCCATGTCGTTTTGGGCGCGCCGTATTTTTTCTTGCACAGTGGGGTCGCTTATATCGGTCGGGATCGTGCCGAGCCCATCCAGTTCGCGTTGCAGCTTTTTCTTTTCGATGCCTTGCTCAAGCCCGTCGATCTTGGATTGTAGATGCTTCGCGTCGTAACTGAACAATGCGTCGCCCTTTTTTACGTTTTGACCTTTCACGACGTACACTTGCCCCACTATCAGCCCGGCTTCGCCCTGGAGGGGGAGTTCGCTCACCGCCTCCAAAACGCCCTGTCCGGCGACGATATGCCTAAGCGTACTCTGCGTAAGGCTCACCGTCGTAACCACGGGCAGAGTAAGCGCATCCATTGCGCGCGCGACAAAGGTAAGCGCGAGCATTGCCGCAAAAAAGCCGATCATAGCCCGCAAGGCGATCTGTTTACGCGTTCGCGGCTTGCGGCTATCCCCATTTTCGGCGGAGATTTGCGTCCGGCGCGGGGCACAAAGGGTGGCGTATAATTTCTCTATGATGCATTACTCCTTTCCACCCATCGCGTGGATGCCTTTTTCAAGATATTCCTGCCCATAGAGGAAGACCAGCACGGCGGGCAGCAGGGCAATGAACGATGCCGCCAAGGATTTTCCCAGCGATGTAAGGGTAATCTTGGGCAAATACAGCGAGATCGGCCACAGAGCGGGGTTACGCAACAGGGTCATCGGCTGCTCGATCATACCCCAAGCCTCAAAGAAGCCCAATACCAGCGCAGAGAGCAGCCCCGGCACGCCCATCGGCAGCCCGATTAAAAGAAACCTGCGCAGCGGCCCGGCTCCGTCCATCGCGGCGGCCTCAAGCATCTCCTCGGGAATCGCCTCGAAAAATTTTACGAGGATAAACACAGGAAAGGTGGAGAAGATGGCCGGAAACAGGATCGCCCGGCGCGTATCAAGCAGCGCAAGCCGATCAAGCGAGAGGTACTGCGCCACCAGCGTCACCTGAAAGGGCAGGAGCATCAATGCGATGTAGATAAGGAAAAGCGCTGCTTTGCCCCGAAACCGGTAGCGCGCAAACGCCCACGCGGCGGGCGCGGCAACCAATGCTTGCCCTGCGAGCGTCGCCGCCGCATATCCGGTCGAATTCCAAAACATCGCAAAAAATTCGGGCGAATCGAGCAATAGTTCGACGTGAGCGCGCAGGGTGGGGTAACGCGGCAACAACGGCCACTTGGCAAACCCATTTGCGCCGGAGGCGCCGAGCGCACCGCCCAGCACGCGCTGTGCTTCCGCTTCGCCCATAAACGCGCCGCTGACGATCCAAATAAGGGGCAGCGCCATCGGCGCACACAGCAGCGCATACATCAATATTTTTACAAAGCGTACGAGGGCGTGCGCTATTCTTTGCCCGGCGATTGGCCCCACATCCTTCCAAGTAGTGCGATCAGCGCGAAGATGACGCCCGCCGCCAGCGTCGCCGCCGCGCAGAGCTTATCCATATCCAAACGGGCGAACCAATTGTTGAAGAGGTGCTGCAGCAAATACATGCTCTCATGCGGGTAGTTCCCCGCGACGAGATAGGCCTCGCGAAACACCTTGAAGGCATTGAGAATCGAGAGCACCGCCACGATGTAGAACGTAGGCGAGAGCCAGGGCAGCGTAATGCTGATAAACTGCCGAAAGCGCCCCGCGCCGTCCACCTGCGCCGCCTCGTACTGCGATAGAGGAATGTTGGAAAGCCCGCCGATCCACAGCACCATGTCGTAACCGATGTTTTTCCAGAGGTAGCTGGCGACCAGCACGCCAAAGGCCGTATCGGACGTCATCCACGGAACCGCCGCAAGCCCGAGGGATGTAAGCGCGCCGTTGAGCACGCCGTGATCGGCGAAGAGAGTTTGCCACAGAAGCGCCAGCGAGGCCACGGGGATGGCAAGGGGCAGCAAAAAGCTCGTCTTGAACCAGGAGGGTGCGCGCTGCGCCAGCAAGGCCGCCGCCAGCGACAGCGCCAGCAGCAGCGGCACCGAGACGCCCAGAAACTTCAGTGTATTGCCCGCCGCAAGCAAAAAAGCCTGCGTTTTGAACAGCGTGGCGTAGTTGGCAAGGCCGACGAACGCCCCGCCGACCGAGCAGAAAGAGCGACGCACGGTGTCGATGAGCGGGAACACGACAAACAGCGATACCCCGATGAGACTCGGCGCGAGGAAGGCGAGGGCTGCAAGCGTTTCCGCCCTGCGCCTCCCGCGCACCGCCTGCGGGGTTTTGTTTCGCATGATCATTCCGTCAAAAAGGTGCTTGCCTTGGAGGCGAAGTTCTGTGCGGCCTGCGCTGCCGTAATGGAGCCCTCAAAGAAGGGCGCCGTTTCCTCGACGAGCATGATGTACAGCGTGGGGTCGCCTAAGCTGGGCGTCGCCGCGCCATCCAACAGCGCGCGCATCTGAGCAAGCTCTGCCTCGGGGGGCACTACATATCTGAGCACATAGTCGCCTATTCCATCCTCGGCATTGATATAGCTGGTATCGGCAAACATGGCGTCAAGCGCCGAAACCCGCACAGGGAAGCCCCCAAGATAGAAGCTCGCGTTCGCGTCGTCGCTCAGGGCCATTTCAATAAAGGCGGCGCACAGCTCGGGGTGGGCCGAGTTGGCGTTCGCGCCAAAGATATTGTTGGGGATAAATACATTGTGCGCCTGACCGGGAAGCGGGATAAAGCCGCCGCCTTTTTGCGCCGCCACCACCGCCCCATATCCGCCCGAGGCCGACATGATATCATCCATGGGCAGCGACGCGAAGGCTACCTTGTTGTAGGCCAGCATGAACTCGCCGAACTCGCTCATGTCATCGCCGGGCAACTGTGCTTTGGCCGTTTCAGGCGTCCACGCACCGATGATGGTGTTGATATCGGTCAGGAACGCCTCGATCATCTCGGGCTTTAGCCGTCCATTCTCATCCTTCCACGCGGGCAGGCTAGACGTGTAAAATTTTACCATTAGGTTCGCGGGCGACATATCGCTAAAGGGCAGCACATCGGGATGCGCCGTTGCCCAAGCCGCCAAATCGGCAAGCGTCGCGATGCCCTTAACGTCGCCCCACAGCATGGGCAGGGCAAAGCTTGTGGGCACGGCGGTGATTTTGCCGTCCTTGACGAATGCCCCGGCGACGCTGGGGAGCACCGCGGCTTGGTCGATGCGCGGCTGAACGACGCCCGATATATCCATCAGCACGCCCTTTTCGGCATAGGATTCGATCGGCAGCCCGTCCAGCACGAAAAGATCCGGCCCCTTGCCCGCCAGCACCTCGGTATTCAGCGTACGGATCGCATCGTCCTCGGTAATGGAGGACCCACGCGGCATGGCCACGGTCCACTGCACCTTGGCCTCGGGATGCTTGCGCTGAAAGGTGGAAACGAAGGTTTGGATCGCCATATTCTCATACAGCGAAAACAGGTTGAGCACGATGCTGGGCTCGGTGGGCACGGTTTCGTCGAACACATAGGCGGTAAAGCGTTCGTTATCCATTGCGTAATGCACCACCGGACAGTTCTCCTGGTCGAATAGCAAGGCCTTTGCTATGATCATCGGATCGCTTAAGCTGCACAGCGAACCGTCGACGATGCGCTCCAGCAGCGCCCCCCCGGCGTTTACGCGGTAGATGCCCGCCCCGTTCGCGTAGTGCAGCGCGCCCTCGGCGTCATATCGAAGAAGCGCATCCATGCGCCCCGAATCCATCTCGATCGGCAGTTGGCGCAGCACCCCGCCGCTTTCCAGGCTGACGATGGTGATCGTGGCATCCCTCTGTGATAGAATCGCCAGCTCGTCTCCAAACACGGCGAACGCCGAGCAGTCGCTCGATACCTGGTATTGCTTGACGAGTTTGCCGTCAGGTGCGTACTGAAGCACGCCTTGCTCCCACGTGGAGGCGAGCAGGTTGCCCGAGGGCAGCACGTCGATCTTTTCCAGCACCGGGGCCGCGCTACCGACGGCCTCGAACGGAACCGGTTCGGATGCGCCGTCTTTGACGCGCAGTATGTGTGAATGTAATTCCTCATTCTCAAATGTTATCGAGAGTAAATACAAGCTTCCATCAGGCCCAACCGCGAAATCCGTGAGCTCAAGGTCCTCCTGGTTTCCGGTATCCTGGGTTTCCCAGTTGATCAAGTCCTCGCTGACAGCCATCTGCTTGCCGGGGTAGGCGACGGCATAGACCTTCCCGTCATATTGCTTGGCGCCTATGGAGTTGCTATATTCAAGCTGGCTTAGTTCCTTTTCCACATAGCGCCCCATGGCGGTCGCCAAGAGTTCGCCCGAAGGGGAGGCGCTCGCGGTGGAAGGGTTCGGCACATTAAGCGAACCGGACGGCGCGGGTGTGCCGGAACAGCCCGCAAGCAGCGCAAGCAGCAAGGCAATACAAGCGCATAAGCGCAAGCGTTGAATCTTCATGGGGTACCTCCTCGTCGTTTTCTATGGAGGACAGGATATCGGATCAATCTCTAATTCATCTCTAAAAAATGAGCCGCATATATGCGGCTCAAATTATTGTTTCTTCATGCCGGGCAAACGGATAACGAACTCGCTGCCATGCGGCTTAAGCGCATGGTAGATAAGCTTTCCCCCATGGGCTTGGACGATCTCGCGAGCGATGCTCAGCCCCAGCCCGCTGTGCGTGCGGCTATCACGGCTGTGATCCAAACGATAGAAGCGCTCAAAGATGCGATCCCGATGCTCAGGGGCGATGCCGGGGCCGTCGTCGCGCACGCGCAAGCACACCATATCGTCCCCATGTGACGCCGCAAGTTCCACATGCCCGCCCGCCGGAGCATACTCGATGGCGTTATCGATCAGTGCGTTCAGCGCGCGCGCTAATAGAGAGGCATCCCCGCATACGATGGGCAGCATCGCCTCGGAAAGCGAAACACGCAGCTCTATGCCCTTTGCGCGCGCCATAGCCTCATAGGCATGCGCGGCTTCCCGAATCATCCCTCTCGCCTCTACCGGGCCTTCCGCCCCCGCCCCCGCCTTCTGCGGCAACCGCAGCGCGGTGAGCAACAGCATATCGCCGGTAAGCGCGGCGATGCGGTTGGCCTCACCCTGAATTTGAGCGATAAAACGTTCTTCGTCCGGCGCGCGTTCCTTAAGCGCGTCGATCCCCGTCTGCATCACCGAAAGCGGCGTGCGGATTTCGTGCGACGCCGCTGCAATGAACTCGTTCTGTTTGCGATGCGCCGTTTCGATCGGGCGAAGCGTCCAGCCCGTAAAGAACCAGCCAAAGACCGAAAGTAGCAGCAGCGCCCCGGCTACGATCCCTGCATACATCCAGCGCAGCGAAATCCGCTGCGCATCCTGCGCGCGCATGTCCTGTAGAGCGACCACGGCCTGCATGTCGCGGTAATCGCGTACGCACACCACTCCGACCAGATATCGCTCCCCATAGCCGCCGTAACGCTGCCCGATATAGCGCGCGCCGTCGCGCATCGAATCCCTATCAAGGCGCAGGTCGCCGCCTTCCGCTTGCGCGGTCGCCGCTTCGATCAGCGCATCGCGCGGCGTGACTGGGTTCCAAGCGCCTTTGAAGGCGATGGGCCTTTCATTATCGAGGATGGAGAGGATCATGCGCTGCCCGGCCTCGATCTTTGCCAGCTCGGTAATGGAGATGCTTTTTTGCATGCGGATCTGTTGAGCCAGACTATCCAACTGCTGGGCGAATGCGGCGGACTCGCGCGCCGTTAGCTGCCGCTCGGTGACCAAGAGCGCCGCGCCCGCCGCGAGGCAGAGGATTGCGCCGATGACGCATATGTTCAGCAACGCGAGCCGGCGGTGCATTGCCCGAATCATAGCGCCTCCAGGCGATAGCCGACGCCGCGCACGGTCACGATGGCCACCTCGCTCTTTATGGACTTAATGCGTTTGCGCAAGAAGTAGATGTAATTATCCAAATTTCCGCCCTCGGTCGACGCTTCGTTGCCCCAAACGCGCTCCAGAATCACATTGCGCTTAAGCGTTTGCCCTTCGTTGCGCATGAACAGCGCCAGTAAATCGCATTCGCGCTTGGTCAACGCGCACGAGCTCTTGCCGCTTTGCAAGAAGTGCCTGACTGCATCCAGCATAAGGTCGCCGCACGGAACGAGGCCGTCGCTTTCAATCCTTTGCGGGCGGCGTAATAGCGCACGAACCCGGGCGAGCATTTCTTCCATGGCGATGGGCTTTACCAGGTAATCGTCCGCGCCCGCGTCAAGCCCCGTCACCCGGTCGCCGATGCCATCGAGCGCGGTGATGATCAACACCGGAGTTGCAATATGTTTCGCCCTGAGCTGCTTAAGTACGCTAACGCCGTCCAGCCCGGGCAGAATGCGGTCGAGCAGGATCAGGTCCTGCTCCTCATGTCCCGCGTAATACAGACCTTCCTCTCCATCAAAGCAAACATTTGCCTCATAGCCCGCATTGCTTAGGTGGTACCTAAGCCCTTCCGCCAAGTCTCGGTTATCTTCAATGATTAAAATGCGCATCCCAGCCACCTTCGTTCCGCATACACACTTCGCGCCTTTCCATTATCCCTATATAAATTAACTTATCCATATTGGATATCGTTTCATAGCCAAAAGGGGGCTTCCCGTTCCGTTTATCCCATTTCCATAAAACGTTCTCTCAAGCCGCTTCTTATTGATTCCGGTTATGGGGCGCAATTTACATCATATGCCTACACCAAGCTATTGCAGGATCACGAAGTGCCTCAACGCATGCTCAGAATCGGGACACCGCGGGACAACGCGGTCGTTGAAAGCTGTTTCGACCGGTGTAAGAATATAGTCACCAAACCCCAAAACGCTCAAAAGACAGCGAACGGGAGGTTTTTCTCGCGAGAAAGGGGAAGGAGGCATAGCCGTAGCTATGGCGACTGAGCCTGGCAACGCGAGGGGAACCGATCCGTAGCTGGACTTGCGTGTTTTGGGGTTCGGCGACTATATGCCTCGCTTCAATTTTCATATCCGAAACCGAGACGATATGACCGGCGTGGTTGCTCGCCTGCCGGAGCAGTACGGTTGTTTTCGTCCCGCTTTAGCGCCGGACGACAAAACCCCTGCGCGGTTTAAGACCGCCCAAGGGGTTTAACAATCCATTCGCTTTTCCGCGTTCTTTTACATCCGATCCTATTGACCAGTTCAGCTATCGGTCGCTTTCCTCCGGCTTGCTTTACGCATTTTTAACAATCATTTCGTTCATACGGCACGAAAACCCTATGCAACGTTTAAATAATAATTGTGGGCATACCTGATATAGTGCGTGCCATTTCCACACATTGCGGCTTGAATTCCCAATAATCCGACCATATACTGAGAGAAAACTTAACTTTTACATTGTTTTGTTATATTTCCGCACAAGTTGCGCGTTTGAAAGGGTGGCGAGTAGCGAAGGCCTTCGCCGCGACGCTTGGCTCATTTGTGCGTCTTAACGTGGGCATGTGAGGTAAAGGAGGGGATCGCCGTGAGCAGCAGGTCATATGAGATAAAAAAGCTATCCTCCAGCGCTTTGTTCTTCAGCCCGAAAAGGATAAACGGAATCAAAATGCTTCTTCTCGTTCTGCCCTTGCTCGCCTTGGTGTTTGTATTTAATTATATGCCTTTATTCGGCTGGCTGTACGCATTTTGCGATTACATGCCGGGCGTTTCTATGTTTGAGCAAAACTATACGGTAGGGCTGAAGTATTTCAAAATGATGTTCTCCGGGGTGGGCTATTTTCCGGCCGTGATGAGAAACACCCTGGTATTGAGCCTGTTCGGAATCGCGCTGTCCCCCGTTCCGGTCATCCTCGCCATCATGGTGACGAAGCTGACCAGGGGGTGGACGGCGCGGCTTTCGCGCGTCATACAAACCGCCACCTCGCTTCCGAACTTCATCTCCTGGGTGCTGGTGTATTCGCTGTTTTTTGCGCTGTTCAATACGAGCAACGGGGCCGTAAACCGCATCCTTTTAGATCTTAAGCTCATCAAGGAGCCTACCAACATCCTGATCAATTCGGATCTGGCATGGTTTTTCCAAATATTCGTAAACGTATGGAAAAATACGGGATGGAACGCCATCATCTATTTCGCGGCCATAACGGGAATCGACCCGGAACTGTACGACGCCGCCGATGTGGACGGAGCGGGGAGCTTTCAAAAGATATTCCACGTCACCGTGCCGGGCATCCTTCCCACGTACTACGTCTTGCTCCTACTTTCCATCGCCAACATGCTCAGCAACGGCTTTGAGCAGTACTTTGTATTTCAAAACGCCTTGACGGTTGGGAAGCTCGAGGTGCTCGACACCTACATCTACAAAGTTGGCCTGAGCAATTTACAGTTTTCCTTATCCACGGCAATGGGGATCTTTAAATCGCTGGTCAGCATTACGCTTCTCACGCTCGCCAATCTTTCATCCAAGGCTCTGCGCGGCGAGTCTATCTTCTAGCCGGAGGTGTTGATGCAATGAGAATGGATGCCATCAGAGATAATATATTGCGGACGGCGAACGTCGCCCTTCTGCTCCTCTTCTCGCTCCTTTGCGTATATCCCCTCTATTTCATTTTCATCAACTCGGTCAGCAGCTCCGAGGCGATCGTCAGGGGGGTCTATCTATTCCCCAAAGACTTTTCGATGGAGTTTTATGCAAAATTGTTGATGATGCCCAATATACCCCGAAGCGTTTTTATCTCCCTTGCAAGAACCGTCCTCGGCACGTTTCTTACCGTCATGTGCTCTTCGTTCTTGGGCTACATGGTCACGCAAAGGGAGCTGCCCTTCAGAAGAGCCATCTACCGGTTCGTAGTCGCCACGATGTACTTTAGCGCGGGCCTGATCCCATGGTACATCCTCATGATCAACCTGGGGCTTAAAAACAACTTCCTTCTCTATATTCTTCCAAGTGCGATAGGGGCCTATTATGTGATCCTGGCAAAGACGTATATCGAGTCCATACCCATCTCCATAGAAGAATCCGCCAAGATCGACGGCGCGGGCGTTCTGTCCATTTTCTTTCGGTTGATCATCCCCATGTGCCTTCCGATCATCGCCTGTCTCATCGTTTTTTGCGCAGTCAACCAGTGGAACGCCTGGTCCGACAACTTCTACCTCGTCTCGAACCCGAAGCTCTCCACGCTGCAGTATCAGCTGTATATGAACCTGGCCAACGAATCGGCGAACCTAACGAACACTTCGTCTTCCTCCAGCCTGCTCCGCTCGCGGGCGACTACGGAAATGGGGCTTCGCTATGCGCTGAGCATGCTCACGGTCATCCCCATCATTTTGGTATATCCGTTTATGCAGAAGTTTTTCGTGAAGGGCATTATGCTCGGGGCGGTCAAGGGTTAGGCAAAAATGGCCGCCGGGTCAGGCGGCTGTTTTGTAGGTAGACGATATATAATATAATAAGGAGGATCACCATGAAAACCAAGATGTTTGTCATACTCACCGCACTATTGCTCGCCGTCGCTCTTATTACGGGCTGTAGCGGGGGCCCGGCGACGAGCGCGCTCCCCACGAGCGCCGCGCCCGCCACAAGCGCTGCGAACAGCACGGACAAGCCCGCGCAAGGCGAAGGAGAGACCCCGGCCCCGCTGGAACCGGTAACGCTGACGGTCATGGGCAACGTCGGCAGCACGAAGTACATGGAAAACGGCATCATGGAAGACCCCGTCGCCCTGTATATCAGGGAAAACACGGGCGTTTCCATCGATTTGACGATGCTGCCGGACTCGGGGGACTCCCGCGATAAGCTCAACGCCATGATCGCGGCCAACGACCTGCCGGATCTTTTCTGCCTCAACGGCGGGGAAGCCCAGTTTAACAACCTGGTCAATGCGAAGCTGATCGCCCCTCTGGATGACCTGGTCGCCCAATATGCCCCGAATCTCAATTCGGACAACGACGCGCTGGCCATGATTGAGGGGCTGCGGCTCGAAGCGCCCGACGGGTTGCTGTACAAAATCGGCATGAACAAGGGGTATTGGGACAGCTCCGCCATGGGCCCCCAACGCGGCTACTACATCCGCTGGGATCTTTACAAGCAGCTGGGCTATCCGGCCGTCACCACGTCGCTCGAGCTTTGCGACGTGCTGGCGCAGATGCAGGCGCTGGAACCCACGAATAAGAGCGGCCAAAAGACGTTCGCCGCGGCCGCCTGGAACAACGGCATCGCCGATTCCATCATCTGGCCTCAGGGCATTATGATGGGCTATGCCCACGGCCCCAACAGCGTGCTGATGGTTAACATCGATACGAAGGAGATCGCCACCACCTCCCCGCTGAAGGATAAGACCTCCCCGCTGTGGGAATCCCTCAAGTGGAGCAATAAGCTCAACCAGCTCGGCGCGTTCGATCCGGATTCCTTCACGCAGACGTATCAGAACTACATGGATAAGTGCACCGCGGGCCAGTACATGATGGGCGTCCTCACCTGGTCGGCAGGGAGCGCGAACACCACCTTTATCACGGAGGGAACGCCCGAGAAGCAGCTGATCTGCCTACCCTCCAGCCTCTTTGGCTGGGATAAGGTAAGCCTGTTTGACAACATGGTGAAGGGCGAGCGGCACTGGGCCATCGCCGCGACGTGCAAGACCCCGGAGAGGGCCGTTGGTCTGCTGGACTTTATGTCCACGTTTGAATTCTCCAGAATCGCACACAACGGGCTCGAGGGGACGAACTGGACTCTCGTTGACGGCGTGGCGACGCCCAAGCCCGAGTACATCGGCCTTGACGAAGATCAGACGCTCGAGAACAGCATGACCACCGGAGCGCGCACGTTCCGCCTGTTTACCGGGTACGCGAGCGCCACCGTGAACCCCGCGGACAATCAGTCCGTAGACCTTTTATCCGACGCCAGGCCGTTGACGGACATGCATAAGGATTTTATCAACCACTACGGCAAGACCACCATGAACGAGGTGTACATGGAGGGCATGAAGACGTACACGAACTCCACCCTCCTTAACTGGGGAACCTTGCCCGAAGAGCTCAAGACATACGAAGCCAACCTGAAGGACTATCTGAATCAGGGCTACGTCGCCTGCATCCTGGCGAAGGACGACGCAACGTTTACCCAGGAACAGGATAAGTTCATCGCCGGCCTGGATGCGTACAAACTGGACGAGATCTTTAAGACTTACTACGACAACGCGATGAAATCCGCCGAGCAGACCAAGGCGATCTACGACCTTCTGGATAAATAAACCGCACAAGTTTTTGTCAGGCGGCCTTATGAAGGCCGCCTGACCTCTCATAGTACGGATAGGAGGCAGTTTATGGGAAAGAGAATCGTCGGCGTCAGCCCCTGGTCGCCCCACGACAACCCGGACTACAAGCTGATGCAGGAAGCCGGCATCGAATGGGTGCGTCAGGGCTCGACCTTTCCCTTTGGCGAGAGTAAAAGCGACATCCGCCCCGAATACACGGCGCACTTTGAAATCTATAAAAAAGCAAAAGCCGCCGGAATGAAGCAGGCCTGCGTATCCCCCATACCCGCCGGGTTCCACTATAATAAGGAAACGGGCAAGCGCGAAGCTTACCGCTCCATTCCCGACTGGGCAGGGCCCTTCGACAGCGACCTTTTCTACGAGGTGACGTACCGCGCGGCGAAAAAGCTGGCCGAGGATACCAAGGATTACATAGAGCTGTGGCAGGTATCCAACGAGATGGATATTATCGAATTTCACGGCGATATGACCATCGAACAGGCCGGGCGGTACTACGTGGCGCAGGCCCAGGGGCTCAGAGCAGGAAACCCGAGCGCAAAGCTGGGCATCAACCCCGCTCACGCCACATCCTCGGAATCCCAGTATCTATATAACGTATGCTATAAGGAAAACCCCGGCTTGATGGATTACGTGGGGGTGGATGGGTACTATGGCTCCTGGTCGCCCGGCAAGGTGCAGGATTGGGTCGAGGTGATCGATTACCTTCACGAGCTCACGGGCAAACCCGTACTCATCAACGAGTGGGGCTATCCCTCCACGGGCGGCGAGCCCATGCCCGACGGGCATGGGAAGCCCTGCGATTGCGGGCATTTCAAAAATGCGTGGCGCAAGGGGCAGAGCGAGCAGGAGCAGGCCGACTACGTGGCGGCGGGCGTGCGCCTACTGCTTACCTACCCTAACTGCATGGGCTTCCTGTTCTATTCGTGGGGCGATGACGAGATCTGCTGGCAATGCGGAAAGCCGGGCTGCCCGTCGGAATGCTCGTGGGGCCTCACGGACGGCAAGAACAACCCCAAGCCCGCCTACTACGCTATGAAGGAAAATGCGCTTAAGTATAACCGCTAAGGATATTGGGGGGCGTTAGCATGATCATTTTACCAAAGGTAGAAAGCTTTATCACCGGCGTATGCCATCCGCGAAAAGACTTGGAGCTCATTAGGCAGGCAAACATACGCTGGACGAGAATCGACATCCCCTTTCCCTTCAAGCCGGGTAAATGGGGAGAATTGACGCCCGAGTACGCGGCTTTCCGCGGGCGGGTGAAGGGCTATACCGACGGCGGGCTCAAAACCATGTGCGTGACGCCCTATCCCCGCTCTTTCGCCGCGTTCGGCGTGAACCCCGCCACGGCGGAAGGCCTTGGGCAGGTGAAGGCCATCTGCAAGTTCATGGCGGAAGATCTAAAAACCGTTGGGGTGAAGGGGTATCAGATCACCAACGAGCTCAACGTGTTCCACTTCCGCGTGCCGCTTACGATGGAACAGGCCCCGGATTTCATCATCGCGGGAATACAGGGCGTGTGCGAAGGCGACCCGGAGGCGCTTTTGGGCTATAACAGCGCCGGAGTGGCCGAAGAAGCGCAGGAAATGATCGCGAAGATCAGGCCCCATCACCACCTGCTCGACTATATGGGCGTGGACATCTACCGGGGAACCTGGCTCGACGGGGAGCCGGACGACATCATCGCCGACATCGACCTTACCTACCGGGCGGTCGGCCTGCCCGTATTGGTTCAGGAGTTTGGGTTCTCGAGCGCCGACGAGATCTTCACCGAGCAAGAGGCCTTGAACTACATAAAGACCGCGGGCTTTGACAGCGTGGAGGATATGCTGAAAGACCCTGAGGGTTTTGTGATGCGGCTTCCCTATTACCTCGCGAAGCGCATCATGCAGAGCCCTAAGGATGATTGGGGGAAAAACGCGCTGGGCTTCATGCCTCACCTTCTTCGCAAATGGCCGGGCGGCAGCAAAAAATACAGGCATACCGCCGAGGGGCAGGCAGCTTTCTACGATGAAGTGCTGGGCAAAATGCTAGCGCATCCCCACGTTTGCGGCGCGATGGTATACAGCTGGAGCGACCCCAACGTGTGCTTCAACTGCTATCACCCCAACTGTCCTTGCGAGACCGCGTGGGGCATTACCACGCCCAGCGAGGAGCCCAAGCCCGCCTATTATGTGATCAAAAAGCACTTTTCGCAGGTGTAGCGCCTTTCCGCGGCCCAATAGGAGCCGCCTCAACGATTCCGCAAAGGATATCCAGCGTTTTTAAGAGCAGTTTCCACAATCGCAGCGCACACAAATATGGGGAGGCCGGCAGTAGCACTTTCGTCAACGCCGGTTTCCAGGCAGAGCCATAGTTTATAGCAGTTGAGCAGCCCATTATCAGGCCGCAAATCATTCTGTGCAAAAAGCAAGGCAGGGCGTGATTGCCCTGCCTTGTGATGCGAATGTATCCATTTCCATTATCCGGGCAACTGTTCTTTTTCGTCCGTTAGCTTCCTGATAAATTCTCGATATTTTCCGCGAACCGTCGGGATGATTCAACCTGCGGATATGCCACCCGATATTTTGTCGATGCTATCTTATCTCTTGCATCATAGCCTTTTCATGTTATAGTCACCGAACCCCAAAACACTCAAGTCCAGCGACGGATCGGTTTCCCTCGCTTTGTCAAGCTCAGTCGCCATAGCTACGGCTATGCCTCCTTCCCCTTCCTCGCGAGGAAAACCTCCCGTTCGTTGTCTTTTGAGCGTTTTGGGATTCGGTGACTATATGATTCCATGCGGCGGGCAAATCCGCGCGCTGCGCACAACATCGGGCTTGGGTTCGCAATATCGGCCCGGTTTGGGTGGTGCTTCGCACGGCGCTGTTGTATGATAGGGGCGTATATTGCGGGGTGATCGCTTGGAGTACCTAGTTGTGCATTCGCCGGATGAGGCGCAAAGTCAGCTGGCTAAGCTTGCGCGGGCCAAGGTGGTTTCCGTGGATATCGAAACCACCGGCCTTGACCCGCATAGCGATCGCATGCGGCTGATCCAGATAGCGACGCTGGGCGAGCCCGTGCTGGTGATCGACTGCTTTTCCTTCCTCCCGCGGGGCAAAAAGGCCATCCGGGCGATCATGGAAAGCCCCGGCGTCAAGATCTTCCATAACGCTAAATTCGATCTGCAATTCCTGCTGGCAATGGATATCGATGCGAGCCCCGTGTTCGACACCATGCTCGCGGCGCAGCTGCTTCGCACCTGCGGCGGGCCGGAGCGCGCAAATCTCGCGGCGGTTTGCCGACACTATTTGTCCGAAGACGTCGACAAAGAGGAGCAAAAGAGCGACTGGAACGCCGGGCTGACGGATAAGCAGCTCGCGTATGCCGCCAAGGATGCGCACATACTCCTTAGGCTGCGCGAAGCGATGATTCCTCTGATTTTGGGCAATGGGCTTAGCGCGGTGGCGAAGGCGGAGTTTTCTTGCGTGTCGGCGATCGCGCACATGGAATACCACGGGGTATACCTGGATTGCGAGCGCTGGGGAGCCTTGTTGAAAGAGACCGAAACCCTGCGCGACCGGGCGCTTGAAAAACTTTATCAATACGGCGGCCGCCCCAACTACCAGCTCTCGCTATGGGGAGACGAAGTTCCCATGGGCGAGGGCAACTTTGAGAGCAACGCCTATGTGTTGCGGCTACTCAAAAAAAACGGCATAGAGGTTCCGTCCACATCCAAGCAGCATCTATCGCCCCATAAGAAGCACCCGCTGGTGCAGGCGCTGGTCGATTACCGAAAGCACGCCAAGGCACTCTCCTCGTTCCTGCATCCGATCCCTTCCATGGTGCATCCTGTAACGGGGCGCATCCATCCCCGCTATGGGCAGATCGGCGCGTGGAGCGGAAGGATGAGCTGCGGCGGCCCCAACATCCAGCAAATTCCCAGGGAGGCTGTCTTCCGGCGCTGCTTCCGCGCGCAGGCGGGCAACGCGTTGGTGATCGCGGATTACTCGCAAATCGAGCTTAGGGTTGCGGCGCAGATCGCGGGGGATATGCGCATGGCGGATGCGTATCAAAACGGCGAGGACATCCACAGGCTCACCGCGTCCCTGATTTCGGATATTCCTATCGAAGCGGTAACCAAGGCCCAGCGTCAGGCGGCAAAGGCAGTAAACTTCGGGCTGATCTACGGCATGGGCGCGGCGGGGCTCCGGCAATACGCTCAACTTTCCTACGGCGTGGAGATGACGCTTGCGCAAGCGGAGCAATTCCGCGATCGGTTCTTCCGTGCGTACCAGGGTATTGCAGCCTGGCACAAGCGCATCGGCGATACCCGGCCCACTGAGGAACGCTCTTTGATGGGCCGGAAGTTTATCTTCAGCCGCGACTCCGGCCTATCGGGGCTTTATAACACCCCCGTGCAGGGCACCGCCGCCGACATCGCCAAAGCCGCGCTGGGAGCGCTCGCAAAAAGCCTTAGGGGGACGCAGGTTCACATCATCGCCGCCGTACACGACGAAATATTGCTCGAATGCCGGATGGAACAGGCGGCCTGGGCGTCAGCGCTACTCAAGGATACGATGGAACGGGCGGGCAACGCGGTGCTCAAGGGCATACCCTGCACGGCGGACTCTACCATCGCCGACGCGTGGGACGGCAAATAGCACCGGACGCATGCAGCGCGCACCATTGCCGATCGGCCCGAGCCTTGAAGATTTGCTTACTCCGATCGATGCGGCGCGGCAGCGCGCTTTTTGCGCTTGCTAAGCTTTATAATTTCATACCACATCACCGATGCCGCCGAAGCCGCCAGCGTCAGCAGCATTTCGCCCGCCGAGAGCGGCGAGAGCTTGAGCCATCCGTTCAGCGGCGTATACACGATGGCGATCAGCCCGACGAGGGTTGCGATGTTTACAATCCACATCGCCTTATCCTTCGCAAGCTGTTTTAATGTGGTAAACATCGAATCGCTATGCGAGCTGTTGACCTGCACTAAAAACAGATTTGCCAGGATGATGATGCCAAGGCCCATGGTTCTGGCCGTTTCCGCGCCCGCGCCGGAGAGCAGCGAGGCGTAATATACGCCGAACGAGGCCGCAAAGATGGCCAGCCCCTGCGCGACGCTCTTGAGCAATACCTCCCGGGAAAGGATGCCCTCCTTGGGGTTGCGAGGCGGTCTTTCCATCACGTCGTGCTCGGCGGGCTGACGCTCCAGCACGATGGAACAGGTGGGGTCGATGATCAGCTCCAGCAGCACGACGTGCAACGGAAGCAACATTAGGCTCGCGGGGCCGGCCTTGAGCAGCGGCGCGCACAGCGCGGCGAAGGCTATGGGAATGTGAATGGTAAAGACATAGCCGATGGCCTTGCGGATGTTCTCGTAAATGCGCCGCCCGTCCTTTACCGTATCCACGATGGTGGTGAAATTATCGTCCAGCAAGATCATATCGGCGGCCTCGCGCGATACATCCGATCCGCGCCCGCCCATGGCGATGCCGATATCGGCGTATTTCAGCGCCGGGGCGTCGTTGACGCCGTCGCCGGTCATGGCGACGACCTCGCCGTTTTCCTTAAGGGCCTTCACGATGCGCATCTTATGCTCGGGCAGCACGCGCGAAAAGATATCTACGGATTTTACGCACTCGCGCAGCTGCTCCTGAGGCATCTCGCTCAATTCCGCGCCGGTGACGATGCCGCCGCTGGGAATGCCAACCTGCCGGGCAATCGCCGCGGCCGTCACGCCGTTGTCTCCGGTGATCATCACCACGCGGATGCCCGCGCGCAGGCACAGCGCAATATCGCTTGCAACGCCTTCACGCGGCGGGTCGGCCAGGCCGATGAGCCCGCAGAAGGCAAGCCTGCAATCCTTAAGGGTTTTGGGGACTTCTTCGGCGGAATCAGGATGCTGAGCGCCCACGGCGATCACGCGCAGGCCTTGGCCGGACATCGCGGAAACCTGGTCTTCGGCCTCTTCCCGCGCCCGGCCGCTAAGCCCGCAAATTGGCAAGATCGATTCCGGGGAACCCTTGGCGGCGATGATGGGCTTATCCTCGTGAATCCAAACGTGCCCCATCATCTTGGCCTCGTTGGTGAAGGCGTACTCGGCGATGAACCGGCTCTGAAACAGATGCTCCCTCGTGATGCCCTGCTCGTCGCACCAGCGCAGCATGGCCTGCTCCATAGGGTCGTAGGCGTCGGTTTCGCAGGCCAAGCCCATCGTCTCGTGAAGCTTAGCCTTATCGCCGGAAGGGCTCCAGGTTTCCCTGACCGTCATGCGGTTTTGCGTGATGGTTCCGGTTTTATCCACGCACAGCACCGATACCGCGCCCAGCGTTTCCACGGCGGGTAGCCTGCGGATGAGCGATTGCTTCTTGGCCAGCCGCCACGCGCCCATGGAGAGGAACACGGCCAGGATGACGGGAAATTCTTCGGGAATCATGGCCATCGCAAGCGTGATGCCGGACAGGACGCTCTGGATAAACCTCTCCTTGGGCAGGTAATCGGGCAGATCCAGCCAAGTAAATGCCATGGCAAGTAAACAGAATGCGGCCGCAATCGCCGCACAAACCTTCACAACCTTGCCGATCTGCCTTTCCAGCGGCGTTGGGCGCTCCGGCGCTTCGGCGATATGCGCGCCGATCTTGCCGTACTCGGTTTCCTTGCCGGTCTTATCCACCCACACCGTGGCGCTGCCCTGCGTCACCAGCGTTCCGGCATAGCAATAGTCGCGCCGCCAATGCTCTGTGGAAGGGGCATCCGACCATACGATCTTCCATACGCCTTCGGATTCTCCCGTTAGCGAGGATTCGTCCACGCACAGGTCGCTGGCCCTTACGATTTTGCCGTCGGCGGGAATCTTCACGCCCTCGGCAAGCTGCATGACGTCGCCCGGCACCAGGTCGGCGCTGGGGATCTTCTTTTCCACGCCGTCGCGGATCACGGTCACCATCGGTGCGGACAGGCTTTTGAGTGCGCTGAGGGTCCGGTCGGTCTTCCACTCCTGAAATGTCTCGATGCCGATGACGGCCACGACGAAGATCAGCATGATCGCGCCGTCCCTAGGCTCGCCCAGCACGAAATATACGACCGCCGCCGCCAACAAAAGAATAAACATCGGCTCGCGCAGGATGCCCAGCACTTTGCGCAAAAAGCTCTGTTTCTTCATGGGGGTCAACTCGTTTTTACCCAGCCGTTTCTTAAGCTCGGATGCCTGCCGAGAGGTCAGCCCCTCCGGGAGATTTGTTTCCACAGGGTTCACGCTCCTTTGCCGCCTCCATTTGGGTAAAAAAAACCACCCATGGAGACATTGTCTGTCCCACAGATGCTCATCTGCTGCCAAACGGCCCAGCCCCAAGAATCAGCGTCGATTCTTCGCCTGCTCAGTACTTTGATTGTACGATTTGCCAAAGGGGTTCGTCAAGGATAACACATCTACATAATTTGACATGAAACGAAGCCCGCATATCCGCTCGGCGGCGGGTATGCGGGCCTGCGCGATGCAAACCGCAGTTTATCATTACGCCGAGGTTAGTGGTGGGATTTGACGTAATCGAGCATTTCCTCGTAGGTGGCGGGGATGCAGGGCAGCTGGTTAAGATCGTCCAGCACCGGCTGTACCTTGGGCTCCATCGTGGCGATCCACGCACGCCACTCCTTCTCTACGGTATCCGCGGTGGTGGTGCTCATCACCTCGATCAGCTTGGCCTTGACCTCTTCGATGAACAGCCCGAGCCTATCCTTGTTGGGGGTGCTGGTGTAGAAAAGGTTGTAGTCCAGGTGGCGCACGGTGGCGTTTTGCTTGTCAAAGTCCATACTGGCCTTGGCATCCGCGCGATCCATTTGGGGAATGGATTCGTTGATGAAGGAAACCTCGGCGCCGGCCAGCTTCATGCGGTTGTAGAAAGAGCGGGAATCCTTGGGGTACGGGTCCACATACAGGCCCTGGTCGTTCTTCTCCCACAGAAGGTTCACCGTGCCGTCGGGGTTCACGGTATAGTCCTTGTCAACCAAGCCGTACAGGCGGAAGTTGGTGCCCTCGTCGGTGAGAATCCAGTCGAAGATGTCCAAATACCGGTCCATCTGCTCGTCGGTAACCTGGGCGCTCATGGAGGTGGCCGACCAATAACACGGGCTTTCCTTTTGCCAGTACTCGCCCGGCCTTCCCGGCGAGGAAACCTTGGCGATCATATAGCAAAGCTCACGATCCAGCGTCGGGTCGGCCTGCACCATGGCATTGCGGCGGTTGCGCAGGTTGCCGGTGGTCAGGTTGTCGACCAGCGCGCCCATCTGGCCCGCGATG
Organism: Eubacteriales bacterium; assembly: GCA_031551255.1. Taxonomy (GTDB): domain Bacteria; phylum Bacillota; class Clostridia; order Christensenellales; family UBA1750; genus JAVBNW01. The sequence continues at coordinate 22,147 of JAVBNW010000114.1, forward strand.
TACAGATCGGAGTACATGGTGGAATTGGTGTCGACCACGTTGTCGGCCCAGATAATGCCGTCGTCGAACAACTGCTTGGCGGTAACCAGTCCCTCGATGAAGTTATCCTGGGCGGGGGCCCAAACATATTCCCCATCCTGGGCCAGGAAGGAGGGCTCTTCGGTGCCCCATACCGGGTGCTGCAGCTGCCAGATGCCGAAGCAATCCGGAAAATACCACTGGGGAGCGGACATGCCATAGGTTTTGCCCGGGCCGTTGCCGCCGGGGTCTTGCTCGATGAAGGCTTTGAGCAGGTTCATAAACTCATCCCAAGTGTAGACGTCGTTTTCGTTGCGCATGCCCAGCTTCTCGGCCCAGTCCGCCCGGTAGGCGAAGCCCTGGCATACCATGAAGCCGTAGGACGCGTGATCCTGCATGCAGGGCATGGCATAGAGGTGGCCGTTAACGGTAAGCATCTCGTCGCCGATCATCTCGTCGAAGGTCTGAAGGATTGCCTGCCTGCCGCCCATGCCGTCCGGATAGGGCTTAAATACGCCGCTGTCGATCCAGGACAGCCATTCGGTGTACAGGTTTTCGTTCAGATCCATCCACAGGATATCGGGCACGTCGCCGGAGGCCACCCATATGCGGGCTTTCTCGTGGCGCTCGCCGAACTGCATGGGGATAAACTTCATATCCACCTGAAATTTATCCGAGAAAAAGTCGTAGAGCGCGTTTTCGATGAGGGGTTCCGAGGTGGTGATGTTGGCCCTGAGCGACACGCGGTTGGCGTAGCCGCCGGCCTCGGGGGTAGCCTCGGCCGCCGCCGAGGCGGCTGCCGTCGATACGGCCGCCGGAGCCGCCGAAGTGCTGGACGGCTCGGGGGAGTTGCCGCCAGTGGAGCAAGCCGAGAGGATTAGCAGCAACAACAGGGAAAGGGCGCATAGGCGTTTCATGTCATTTCCTCCTTGTCTTGTTTATAGTGACCGAACTTCAAAATGGGCATAAGATGAGCGAGAATATTTTATGTGCCGCAAGGCGGAGCTTACCGTTCGTACGGGTTCTCGCATCGCAAGGCTCGCGAATCACCTCGTACTTACGGGCCTTGCGCCTCGCTCCATGCGTGCACTGCACGCGCTCGGCTCCGGCCACAGGCGTGCCGGGCGCGTTCCCCTTCGGCGGAGGCCCGCGGGGGGCAGCATGCCCGCCCGCAAAGGCGCTTAGCGCCGTGCCGCTCAGATGTGTTCGTTTTGGCGTTCGGTCACTACATATGCCTTCCGCCGCTTCACGGCGGTGTCAGCCTGACGCGAGCTATCCTAACCCGCCTGAACCGGCTGATTTCGGCCAGTTTCGGCGTTGCCTTCGGTTGGCGTAGCCCGGCTATGCCGCCCTCCGTCGCCTTGAAACAGTCTCAAACTGAGCCGCTTCAGGTCGGAGAGTTCCAACGGCACGGTAGCGTAGCAGCGCGCCGCGTCGTCACGCGGACGTAGTGATCTTTGGCAAGCAGCATAAGCATAGCAATGATGCATAACTGTGCCGCTGGAACCGGTTTGGGTAGCTCGCATCAAGCTAGCCTTTCACGGCCCCGATGGCCAGGCCCTGAACAAAGTATTTCTGCAAAAAGGGATATACGCACATGATCGGCGCCATCACCACCACGATGGAAGCCATCTTCACCCCGTCGGTGTAGGGCACGATGCCGGCCTCCTGCAGCTTAGAGGACATCATCAGGTTGCCGGTGGTCTGTATGATGCCACGCAGCACCAATTGCAGCGGCTGCTTCTCGGCGCTTTGCACAAACAGCATGCCCAGCCACCACTCGTTCCAACGCTCCACGCCGTAGTACAGCGCAAACGTGACCACCATGGGCATGGCCAGCGGCAGGATGATGCGCATGAGAATCGTCAGCTCGTTCGCGCCGTCGATCTTGGCCGATTCCTCCAGCTCCGCGGGCAGGGCCTGAAAGTACTTGCGCATCACCGTCATGTACGCGATGGTGATGCCGGTGGGCAAGATCATAGACGCGACTTTGTCGATCAGGTGCAGATCCTTGATCAGCAGATAAAAGGGGATCAGACCGCCGCTGAAGTACATGGTAAAGATGACCAAATACAAAAGCAGCTTTTTGCCCGGGAAGTTTTTATTAAAACCATAGGCCATCATCAGCGTGAGCAGCATGTTGTAGGCGACGCCCAGTACCGTGACGACTCCAGTAACCCCAAAGCCCGTGTACAGGGACCGGGTGTCGAACACCACGCGGTACGAATCGAAAATTACGGTCTTTGGGAAGAGCAAAAACGGGGTGCGGACGTATTCCGCCTGGGGGGTAAAGGAGATCAGCACCGCGTTGTAAAACGGATACAGAACCACCAGGGCCAGCAGCAGCGTGAAGATCAGGTTGACGAAGCTAAACCAGGTGCGCCGCTTGACCATGTATATCCCCCTTTACTTCCAACGCGCTTGGCGATCGAAATTGAACCTCTTGCGAAACTAAAGGCGACGGCGAAGCGAGGGAAAATGGCGTCAGGCGTCGTCGATTCACGTTATGCTCTGTCTCCCACGGTACTGCGGCGCCATGAGAGACTGGCGCTCCGCGGAATCTCCTCTTCCCAAAGAAGCTGAGGTTTCTTTGGGATTAAGAAGGCGGGCGTACGCGCGCTCCGTGCCTCCTTCGTCATTCTTAATCTATAAAACCGCCTCAGTGGTTTTATAGAAAAGGAGGAGCGGCGGAATGAGCGAGCTTTTGCGCGCACGCAAAAGTGAGAGATATGAAGCTCGCGACGACGAGGCGCCGACGACGCATCGCGTTATTTTTGCCGTTTCCGCCGGTGTTTTGGTGTTTCACATGAGGTCATTACACGATGCCCGTGCCGCCGATGCGCATGGACACCCAGTTGGCAGACAGCAGCAGCACGCAGTTCGTCAGCCCCTTAAACAGCCCGACTGCGGTGGATACCCCGAAGTTGGCGGGGCGCTGGAAGGTGATACGGTAGATGTAGGTATCGATGATATCGGCGACGTCGTACACCGCCGGGTTGTACATGTTGAGCACCTGCTCAAAGCCGGCCTCGAGCATGGAGCCTACCCTGAGGATGAGCGTAACGACCACGATCATGGAGATGCCGGGCCACGTGACATAGCGAATCCTATGCCAGCGGTTCGCGCCGTCGATGGTGGCGGCCTCGTAAAGCGCCGGATCGATGGCTGTGATAGCGGCCATGTATAGGATGGCGTTCCAGCCCGACTCCTTCCACATCAGCGCGAAGATAAGCAGCCACCGAAAGACGCCCTTGTCGGTGAGGAACTGATGGCGCTGAAGGTTAAGCACTTCCATAAGGTTGTTGATGGCTCCCTGCATGGAGAACAGGTTCATCGCAATGCCCGAAACGATTACCCAGCTTAAAAAGTGCGGAAAGGTGTAGACTGTTTGCACCACGCGCTTGTAGCGCTTGCCGCCGAGCTCATCGAGCAGAATCGCCAGCGCGATGGGAAACGGAAAGAAGATGACGATCTGCATAAAGCCCAGGATGAGCGTGTTGCGTACCGCGAACCAAAATTCTTGGTTGATGAAGAGATAGCGGAAGTTATCCAGGCCCACCCAGGGGCTGCCGCTGATGCCCGAGGATACATTCAGCTTCTTGAATGCCAGCTGGAGGCCATAGATAGGGATGTATTTAAAGATTACAAAGTATATAAGGCCGGGGAGCAGGATCAGGTACACATAGCGGTTCTCCCACATGCGCCGAAGCAAGGGCCTACCCCTGCGGCGGATCGCGCCCGCGCGCACACCGGTGTCCGTCATGATCTCCCCTCCTTCCCGCGTGTAGCATCATTGTAATGGTTCGGTTAAAAAAATTCTCTGCAATAAACATCGAAGTTGCTACACAAAACACAGAAAAGGCGGGCCGTATAACGGCACGGGTGGGTACGCGTAAACGGCACAGGGGGACGCGTCCCCCCGTGAACCCCCCGCCGAGGATAGCTCGCCGGAGGAGGTACCACGATCGATCAGCAAAAACGCAAGAAAGCTGGGATCGCCTTGCAATAGGCGATTCCAGCCGCCCGCCATTCAAGCCTTTCATGGATCGCAAGCTATCGTAGTTTTTCGGCAATCGGGCGGGCCGCAAAATGCAGCCCGCCCATCATGCAACCGGCGCAATCTATGAAGCTAAAAAGAAGAATTGGCGCAAAAGCGCTTACTCGTGAAAATTTTCGACGCTGAACGAATGCGAATGGGCATTGAGCTCCATGCCATACTTTCTATAAAACGCGCGCCCCTTTTCATTCCAATCGACCACATATAAATAGGCGAAGTCTTTGCAGGTAGTTTCCAACGCCATCTGAATCGCACGCGACAATATCGCGCGCCCGTATCCCCGGCGCCGATGATGAACCGAAACCGCCATGATTTCGATTTCAGCGCCGTCGCGCCAATACAAGCCCGCCAATTCGCCGTCCTTCCAAAAGGCTTCAAAAGAGTTTTCGCCGCTTTTCTCTTCCAACAGCTTCACGTAATCGCCTTTATGCCCCACATAATTCGGAGCCGGGTTTGCAAAGTTCATCGCATCGTCGAGCATCGTCAAATATTCATCTACGTGTTTTGCTTCAAACGGCTTTATGAGAAGCGAAGGATCTGCATATCCTTTCGAAAAATTCTCCCGGCGCAAGATGAACTCTTCGGATGCGTAATCGTAAACCCCGCAGTTGGGCGAGATGCGGAAGGCCCGCCTCACGTATTCGATGACGACTCTATGATCGTTTTTAATCCAGATTCGGCCTGCCCGTAATCCGGATTTTTGCAAGGACGATATGATGAGCGAAGACAGCGTCTCGTTAAAGTCCGCCGAGTCCTCTACAAAGGCAATGTGCATCCGAATGAATCCGCAATATACACAGCTAAAAAATACTCCCGCCGGCTCGCCATCGGGTTTATAGAAAACATTTGCATAGAGTTCATTATCCGTGTTGACGTTCTCAAGGAAAATCTGCTTCTCGCCGCTGTCTATTTCACCGATGAGCTTTGCGGAAAATTCGATGGCCGCTTTGTCTGCTATCATGCATGGCCCCCCGTTTCAACACTTGTTATGAAAACGCCTGCAAAGCAAGGCAAAACGCAAGGCCGGAGCAAGGGCGATGCCGGATGGCATCCGCAGGATTTTCATTCTTCGTTGTGCCATCCGGCATGCATTGTTCACAACCATATACCATGCGCACGAAAAACGCAATGTACCTGCCTTGGCGCAGGCACGCGCCGCGGCATAAGCTATGGCTTTAAAACGGCTTAGACGGCAGGGCGGAGAGGTAGGGCAGGTATAGGATGACCGCGGTGCCGCGCCTAAGCTCGCTCTCCACGCGCACGCCGTACTCCGGCCCCAATAGGAGCTTGATCTTTCGATTGATGTTGGCAAGGCCGATGGAGCGGTTCTCGCGAGCATCGTCGTCATCTTCCATGCCCTTGAGGCGGCGGTTGAGGGCGTCCACGTCGTTAGGGGCCATGCCCACCCCGTTGTCGATCACCCTGAGGGTATAGCTGCGCTCATCCACAAACCCGCCGCGAATCACGAGCTCGCCCTGGCCGCGCTTGCTCTCCAGGCCGTGGTAGATGGCGTTTTCCACGACGGGCTGCAGCATCATCTTAACCATGTAGCTATTAAGCAGCGTATCGGGGATATCCACCTCCACCGAAAACTTGCCGTCCATGCGCTGGTTCATAATATCCAGGTACTTGCGGGTGATGTCGAGCTCCTCCTCCACGGGCACGTAGGGGTCGCCCTTGATGGAATAGCGAAACAGCGCCGCCATGGAGGCCGCCATGTTGGCCAGCCCCTGCGCCCCTTGCGCCTGGGCCATGGCCCGCATGCCCGCCAGGGTGTTGTAGAGGAAGTGCGGGTTGATCTGGCTCTGCAGGGCCTTGAGCTGCAGGCGGTTAACCTCCAGCTCGCTCTGCAGCAGCCGGCGCTGCCCTTCGATATTCTGCCGGTTGACGGCCTGCACGCGGTCGAGCATGTGGTTGATATGCCCGGCAATGGCCCCCAGTTCGTTCTTCACCGTGATGGCGAGGCGCTGGTCGCCCGGGTCGGTGGCGATGTCGTTGAGCTGGCGCTGCATGGCGCGAGCCGGGCCGGTGATGTCGTGGTGAATCAACGCGCTCAGCGAAAAGATTACCACCGCGACGCCGATCATGGCCGCATAGGCAAAGAGCCTATAATCGCGGTTTTGCTGCTCGGTTTGATCCCCATAGTAATCCACCCTAAGCTGCCAGCCCGCAGGCTCGATCGCGGTGCGCAGCGTATGGGAGGAGGGGTGGGCCTGCGCCGGATCATCCCCCCATAAAAGAGTTCCGTCGGCGTCGAGCAGGCTTAAGGAAGCCTCCTGCGTGCGGGCGGCGTCCATCACTTCGAAAAAGGGCTTAAGATCGCACAAAAGAAGCAGCGTGCCGATGTGCCGGCCGGATACCTCGCCCGAGGCCGTGGAATATACCGGCAGCACATACGCCAGGCGCCGGGTGGAGCCCTGTAGATCTTTTTCCTCGAAGAATACAAAAGCCCCCCGCCGATCGTCCAGCTCTCCCTCGCCCACTTTGATAAAGACTTCCCGCCTGAGCAGGTACGTCAGCAGCGGGCCAAACATGTAGCTGCGGCCGTCATTAAGCTTAAGCGCCATATCCAGGGCGATGCGGTTGGTGGTGGTGACGAACTGGTGGGCCGCCTTGGCCGAGCGGTAATCGACGATGCGCTGGGGCAGGCTGCCGCCTGAAGCGATCTTCTGCACGGCCTCGCTGTAGGCAAAGCCGCGGGCGATTTCGGTGGCCTCGCCGATGGAGGCGTAGATGCCGGCCGCCGCCTGATCCATCAGCGCTCCTGCGTAGGATTCGGCACGGCTGCGCGAGGCGGCATCCGCCCGCATCAGCATCCACGCGCCTAGAGATAAAATCAGCACTAGGGAGCAAAACTGCAGGATGTAGAGCCTGATGCGGATCATGCTACCCCTCCTGTTGGCACTGGGATCGGTATTCCCGGGGAGAGATGCCCTGCGAAGAGGTAAAAACCCTGGTAAAGTAATTGGAATTGCCATAGCCGATGCGGTCGGCGATGTCATTGATGCGCAAGTTCGTGTGGCCAAGCAAGTAGCAGGCCATGTTGATCTTCACCTCGCGCACATATTGCGAGAAGGTCTTGCCGGTGGTGAGCTTGAAGAGATAGCCACAGTAATTGGAGTTCATAAAATGCTTTTCGGCCACCTCTTCCAGCGTAAGCTTTTCGTACATATGATCTTTGACGTACTGCAGAACCAGGGCGAACTGATCGTTGGAAACCTCCTCGCCCTCGGGGATGGCGGGAGGCTTGTCCCTAAGCTCGGTCAGGCATTCCCCAAGGCGCTCGAGCAGTTCCGACGCGTAGTCCGGCTCCACGGGCTTTAAGCAATAATCAAATACCCCCAGCTGAATGGCCCGGCGGGCGTATTGGAACTCGGAGTGGCCGGTGATCAGCACGAACAGCAAATCCGGATGGCTCTGGGCAAGGAGGGGAATCAAATCAAGACCCGAAAGATCCGGCATGCGGATATCCAAAAAGGCCACGTCCGGCCTGCATTCCTTAGCCAGGCTGATGGCGCTCAGCGCATCGGTGGTTTGCCCAACGACCTCAAAGCCGTGCTCCTCCCAAGGAAACGTCTGCACGATGTCCATCAGCACCCACCGTTCGTTGTCCACCAGCATGGCCCTGTACATCGCGATTCCCCCTTGCCGAAAATTAACCCTCCGTAATGCTTATCATAACATAACAGCCGGGGCTGTGCGGGGGGAAAGTTATGCCAAAAGGTGTACGAAAACCACAAAAACCTATCCATTTCACAGACCCGGGATTTGCGGGATTGCAGCCCTGCCCCAACGCGCTTACAATGGAGGCAAAAGGGGGAGGGGTTGGAATGCAAAACGCACAGACGATCGCGGCGCTGGAGGCCTGGGCGAGGCAAGAACTCAAGGACATCCTCAGCGTATACACGGATTACGCCTACGACCCGGAGGGCGGGTTCTACGGGGCCGTACAACGCAGCCTTGCCCCCGTTAAAGACGCCAATCGGGGGCTGGTGCTGAACGCGCGGCTCTTGTGGAGCTTTGCCAGCGCCTACCGGGTAGCGGGCGGGGAAGAATACCTTGCGATGGCTAGGCACGCGCTTAAGTACCTGCAAAAGTATTTTATAGATAGGCAATACGGCGGCGCGTATTGGAGCGTCAGCTCCGAAGGCCGCCCGGTGGATGAGACCAAATACCCCTACGGCATGTCCTTCATCGTCTACGGCGGGGCGGAGCTTTGCCGGGCCGCCGGAGATAAAGAAGCGCTGGCGCTCGCCAAGGCCATGTATGAAGTGCTGGAGGAGCACGCGCTGGACAAGGTGAACGGTGGGTATTTCGAGACGTATACCAGGGATTGGAAGCGCCGCAACGACAGCTTCAACATCAAGGATACAAGCCTTGGCTCCAAAGCGCTCAACACCCACCTGCACATGATCGAGAGCTACACAAACCTGATGCGGGTGGATGACGATCCGGCGGTTCGGCAAAAGGTAGGCGGACTGATCGACATCATGACTACTAAGTTGCTCGATACCGAATATTTCCACTATAAGCCCTATATGACGGACAATTGGGGCACCACGGATTCGCTGTTCTCCTTCGGCCACGACATCGAAGGCGCGTGGCTGCTAACCGAGGCGGTGGAAGCGTATGGAGACGAAGAGCTCATCGAAAAGTGCAAGCCCATCGCCATCCGCATCGCGGCGTCTTGCGAAAACGGCCTGGATCCGGCGACCGGCGGCATGTTCGCCGAAGGCGATAAGGACGGGCTGGTGGATGCGCACATGAACTGGTGGGTGCAGTCCGAAGCGGTGGTGGGGTTCTTCAACGCCTACCAGCTCACCGGCGAGAAGCGCTATTTAGATTTGACCATGCAGGTCGTAAGCTACATCAAAGACCGCGTGGTGGACCGGGAAGGCGGGGTATACAGAGAGTGGCTGTCCCGCAGCGACTTGCCCGCCCACGACCCTGCCAACGAGCTTAGGGTGAACCCGTGGAAGACGCCCTATCACAACGGGCGCATGTGCATGGAGCTAATCGAGCGCATCGAAAAGATGAAGGCCTGAGGGGATAAACGGAATTGGGTCGTCAAGAAAGCCTTGGTGACCTGCGTGACTCGGGAGGTTTGGAGCGCCCGGCCCCGAGTCGGCCCCGTGGGCCGAACAGATGAGGGCGAGGGCCAGAGAACAAGGGAGCGATGCGAGCGTAGCGCACAAGGCGACCATTGCGAACCGAGGGGATGCGGGCGGCTAAAATCGCCTCGTGACAGATGGTTTTAGCTACATCGCGTTTTTGCCGGCCGGATGTCGTATGCTTCTTGTCGTGCTGCTTCTGCGAGGGCTCACGGGAGGTAAGCATACCCCCATGCCGTAAAACGGCGTTCTTCCAAATCAAAAAATACCGCAGCAGTTTTTTGACATGCCCTAGGGCGTGTCCATAAGAAAGGGTGGCGCTGATGTTTCGGGTGATCGTGGCTGGATGCGGCAGCATCGTCAACAAATGGATGGCCAATGCGCTTAAGCGCGAGGATGTTGAAATTGTGGCGCTGGCCGATCCGTTCCCGGAGAACGCCAAGGCCCTCGCGGCCCGCTATGCCCTTTCCCTCCCCATTTTCGCAGACGTGGAGAAAGCAATCGCCCAAGGAAATGCAAACTTGATGTTCGATACCACGCCGCCTGCGGTTCACGAGGCCGTAGTGGTGGCCGGGCTGCGGGCGGGGCTTGACGTGTTCGGCGAAAAACCCATGACCGATCAAATGGATTCGGCCCATCGCATGGTGGCGGCCGCCGAGGCGTCGGGCAAGCGCTACTTTCTGATGCAAAATAGGCGCTACCTTCACGGCATCCGCACCCTCAGACGGCTCATCGAGCAAGGGGCCGTGGGCAAGCCGTACCACGTATCGGTGGATATGCTGCTGGGCGCGCACTTCACCGGGTTCCGCAACCAGATGGACCATCCACTGATCGTGGATATGTCCATTCATACCTTTGACGAGGCGCGGTATCTGCTGAGCGACGCCAAGGCGGTAAGCTGCTATTGCCAGGAGTACAACCCGCCCCATTCGTGGTATAAGGGCGACGGCGGCGCGGACTGCATCTTTGAGATGAGCGACGGGTCGGTACTGAATTTCAGGGGTTCCTGGGTGAGCAGGAGCGAGAATACGTCGGCGCACGGCAGCTGGAGCGTATCGTGCGGCGAAGGCGCCGCCTGCTGGGACGGTTACCGCAAGGTGTGGCTCAACGAGGCCCAACCGGTGCCGCCGGGGGCGGGTTACTTCGAAGAGGAGGGCCTGCGCCGGGAGATTGCGCTTGATACGGCGGGACGCGAGGAGCACGACGGCTGCCTGGACGATATGTTCAGGGCGCTGTTGGCGGGCGAAAGCATGCAGACCGACTGCCGCAACAACATCCATTCGCTGGCCATGGTACACGCGGCGGTGGAGAGCTCGGCATCGGGAAGAAAAGTGCTCCTATAACCCGATATACACCTAGAAAGTCATCCATCGAAACTGTCATCATAGCCTGCTTTAGCGCACCGTATGCCGGACCCTATGCATAGGGAGTCGGCATACGGTGTGTGTTTTTATTTCCGTATAAAGGGAAGGGGTGTGCTGACGACATCGCCGTTTACTCACTTTTTACCGCGCACATATCGACTTCATATGCGCACACTCTACAATTTTGAGTGTTAATCGAATATAAATGTGCAAATTAGGAGGCATCATCGATGAAAAGAAGCAAACTTGTGACCATTGTAGTATTGTTGGCAATCGCCTGTGGGCTGATGGTCGGGTGCTCGGAAGGCCAAGCAAGCGCCAAGGATATATCGATCGACGCGGCGTCGGACCCAAAGAGCGCGTGGCCCGAAAAGCTTGTGATCGTTCAAATGCCGGACGAAACGAACCCCGATGCGGGCTCCAAGCACGAGGGCTTTCGAAAGGCCATGGAAGAGTTTGTCGGCATCAAAATTGAAGAGCTCGAAGGTTCGGATTATACGGTGGGCATCGAGGCGATGAAAAGCGGCAAGCTCGACATCATGCTCGTCACCCCCATGAGCTATTACCAGGCCAAGCGGGTTGCCAACGTCGAGCCCTTGGTCACGACAAAGGCGCTGGAAGCGGCGCCGTATAAGACGGTGTTCGTCACCAAATCAGGCAGGGACGATATCAACAGCCTGGAGGATTTAAAGGGCAAGACGTTCGCGTTTGTCGACCCCGCCTCGTCGTCTGGCTACATGTACCCCAAGGCGCACCTGGTTACGCAGCTGGGCTTGGACGCGGAAAAGCTTGAAACGCCGGGGTTCTTCTTTGAAACCGTCGCCTATTCCGGAAAGCACGACACGAGCCTCGTGGGCGTTACGATGGGCGACTATGACGCGGCGGCCGTGGCGTACCAAATCATTTCGCAAATAGCGGCGGCCGGGATGATCGACGAAAAGGACATTAAGATCATCGGCGAAACCGAGACGATCCCCAACGCGTGCTTCGTAATGCGCAGCGAGCTTCCACAGGATCTGAAGGATAAAATTAAAGAATTCTACCTCCAGTTCGCCGATGAGGACTACTTCACCGCCTTCTATAAAGACCCTTCGGTTCGGTACATCGAGGCCAAGGATTCCGACTACGATGTCGTGAAGCAAATGGTGGAAATCCTCAAAATAGAACAGTAGCGGAGGTTTCACATGTCTGAAGCCTTGCTCGAGCTTAAAAACCTTCAAAAAACATACGGCAAGGGCACAAAAGCGTTGCGCGGCGTCGACCTTACGTTTCATAAGGGCGAATTTGTCGTGATCGTAGGCCCTTCCGGCGCGGGCAAGTCCACGCTAATACGCTGTATCAACAAAATGGTGGAGCCTACCTTAGGAAGCGTCGTATTCAACGGCGAGCCCATCGAAAAGCTCACCGGAAAGGCCCTGAGGATGAGGCGCTCCAAGATCGGCATGATCTTTCAGCACTACAACCTCGTGGGCAGGGTAAACGTGATTAAAAATGTGCTCTATGGAAGGCTGGGCAAGACGCCGTTCTGGAAAAGCCTAATCGGAGCCTACGACCGCAGCGACAAAATAGAGGCATACGCCTTGCTTAAAAAAGTCGGGCTTGAGGAGCAGATCTACAAGCGTGCGGACGAGCTTTCCGGGGGCCAGATGCAAAGGGTCGGCATATGCCGCGCCCTCATTCAGCAGCCGGATTTGCTTCTGGCGGATGAGCCCATCGCTTCGCTCGACCCGAAGTCGGCCGAAATCGTGATGGATCAATTAAAGGAAATCACATCCGAAAGGCAGCTGACATGCCTGGTCAACCTGCACCAAGTGGATTTCGCAAAGAAGTATGCCACCAGGATCATCGGCGTGAAGGACGGGCTCGTGGTGTTTGACGGAACGCCGGAAGAGCTTGACGACGCGACGATCGCCCACATCTATAGGGGCAAGGAGGCGCAGATGCGCCTTAAATCCCAAGAAACCGGCGCGGTAGGTGAAATGGCCTATGTCTGATTTAATCGAGCAGGCGCCGCGCCTTGCCAATGGCAGAAGATATAAGCTCTACTTCACCGCATCCGTTGCCGTCCTCGCCGTTGCAGCCATCTTCGTATACCTCGGCGTCAACCCGTTATCGGCCGCTACATCCCTGCCGGATTTTATCTCCTTTTTCGTGGGCAATTTTCTTCCGCCGAGCTTTAACAACATCGCAAGCTATATTCCGCTGGCGGTAGAAACAGTGCTCTTCGCCGTCGTGGCGACCTACATATCCGCCATTCTCGCGTTTGTGTTCGGCATCCTCATTTCGGAAAGCACAAATAGCATCAAATGGCTTAGGCTGGCGGTGCGGTTCTTCATGTCGTTTTTGCGCAACATACCGGTGCTGGTGTGGGCCGCGCTGCTGGTGTATATCTTCGGCATAGGAAACCTCGTGGGCCTCCTAGCGCTCGTGATTGCGACGCTGGGCTTCCTGGCAAGATCCTACGGCGAATCGCTAAACGAAATCGCCGGCTCGAAGCTCGAGGCGCTCAAGGCGAGCGGCGCTTCCTTCCCGCAGATTCTCTTTCACGGCATCATACCCGAATTTGTGCCTTCGTGGATGAACTGGACGCTTTTTTCCTTCGAAATCAACATCCGCGCATCGGCGATCCTGGGCATGGTCGGCGCAGGGGGCATCGGCATCATGATCCAAACCAACATACGGCTCTTTCAATATCGGGAAGCATTTTCCCTGATCCTGATTCTGATCGCGATGGTTTTGCTAACGGAGTTCATCACCAACAAAATAAGAAAGCGAATAAGGTAGAGGACCACACATGGAAAACATACGGATATCGAGGCCTTCCGATACGGCAAAGAAGCTTTCGGCCATCGCGGCGCTGCTTGCCGTATTTTTTTTCAGCAGCATGCAATTGAACTTCGACTTTGCCAAGTTTGTTAACCGGCTGGGCAACGCCGGCAAAATTCTAGGCAACATGGCGCAGCTGAATCTTGCAAAGCTGCCGGATATCTTGGGCGGCATGCTCACGTCGGTCTGCATAGCGCTCGCCGGTTTGGCCCTCGGCCTTATCGTCTCCCTGGTGCTGTCCTTCCTCGCGGCGAGCAACATTGCGCCCAACAAGCCGCTCGCGTCGGCCATCAAGGGAGGGGTTGCGATCGTGCGCGCCGTTCCCGCCCTTGTGTGGATTTTGATGATCGTGGCGAGCTTAGGCTTTGGAAATACCTCCGGCGTGGTCGGGCTGGTTTTTCCGACGACGGGGTATCTTACCAAATCTTTCATCGCAAGCATCGAAGAGAGGGGCCTTACCACCATCGAGGCCATGCGAACCACCGGCGCGCCGTGGATTCTGATCGTAACCAAGGGGCTTTTGCCCGAGCTCATACGCCCGTTCGCGTCGTGGATAGCCATCAGAGCCGAGGGCAACATCGCCGAATCCATCAGCCTTGGCATGGTGGGCATCGGCGGCATCGGCTCGCTGCTGATGAAGGCGATCGGAAAATATGATTACGCGTCGATCAGCACCATCATCCTGGTCATCTTTCTATCGATGTTTGCGGTAGAAAACTTGGTGAACCTGACAAAGAAAAAGCTGTAGGCGAGGTGAAAGATATGGATCAGGTGAATTTCGCAAGGCTGCCCCTCGAAGGGGCGTATAACGTGCGGGAGCTTGGCGGCTACCCCTGCGGCGGCGGATGCACGAAGTGGCGCGCCTTCCTGCGCGCCGACGATTTGGGACGCCTTACGCAACGCGACATAGAGCTTTTGATGGCTTACGGCCTTGTCGCGGTAATCGATTTGCGCAGCGCGTCGGAGCTTAGGGCCCTGCCCGACCCGTTTGCGCAGGATTCTAGGGTTTTGTATATCAACATTCCGCTGATGAACGAAGACGTCAACCCAAACCCCGATTTGATGAAAACATCGGAGCGCATAGACCGCCCCGGGTATCTGATCGACGCGTATCAAGAAATGCTCGTTTCATCCAAGCCCGCTATAAAGCGCATTTTCGAGTTCATTGCCGGGCAAAAGCCGGGCTGCGTTTTATACCACTGCGCCGGCGGCAAGGATAGGACCGGAGTCCTCTCCGCGCTGCTTCTGGGCGTCGCCGGGGTCGGCGATGCGGACATACTGGCCAACTATTCGGTAACATACACGTATCTTCGCCAAAACAAAGAAATGATGAAGCTTTCGGGCACTTACCCGCCAAGCGTCATGTACTCGCTCGTCGAATATATGGAGCCCGCGCTGGAGATGATTCGCGCGCAACACGGCGGCTTTGAGAACTATCTGCTTTCTACAGGGTTAAGCGCCAAAACCGTCGACGAGGTAAAACAGCGCATGGTATGCGTCGCGCCGTAGGTTCGATGAGCGGTCAAAGGCGTTGGGTTTCTACGAATAGGGCGGCGGATGTGCTTGCCCTATTTTTCGTTGCCGGGGATAAACTGCAAAACCGGGCACGCCTGCGGCTGGGCAAGTTTTCTTTTCGCTTCGCTGAAAAAAGGCCTTGACTATAACGTTGCGTTATAGTTTATACTCCATTCGAAAGGGGGAAAGCGCCGTGAACATCCATGAAATCGCCCGTGCGGCGGGAATATCCGTGCGAACGCTGCACCATTACGACGCAATCGGCCTTCTTCGGCCCAACGACCGCTTGGATAACGGCTACCGGTCGTACGCGCGCGAGGATGCCGAACGCCTGCAGCAGATACTGTTCTATCGCGAGCTAGGGTTTTCGCTCGCCGCCATCCGCAGTATGCTCAGCGCACCGGATTTCGACCGCGCGGCCGCGCTGCGCGCGCAGGCGGAGGAAATGGAGCGGCTAGCCGGAAGGTACCGCCGGCTCGCCAAGCTGGCGCGCGAAACCCTTACTCATCTTGAAGGAGGCATCGCCATGAGCGAAAAAGACATGCTTGCGGGCTTCGACTACGAGAGCATGATGGAGCACCAGAAAAAACACGAGGGTGAAGCCGAGCAGCGCTGGGGAAATACCGAAGCATACCGACAGTCCGCAAGTCGCGCGAAGCGCTACCGCAAAGAAGACTGGGAGCGCATCGGCGCGCGGCAGGAAGAAAACCTGCGCGATTTGATTGCCTGCTACCGCGGCGGGGAACCGCACGATGGCCCCCGCGCCGCGGCGGTATGCGCCAAGGCGCAAAGCATCATCAGCGAAAACTTTTACGATTGCACGGACGAGATTTTTTCGGGCCTGGGTGAAATGTACGTGGCCGACGAGAGGTTCACCGCTTACTACGACAAGCACGAGCCCGGCCTCGCCGCGTACTATAGCCGCGCGATTCAAAGCTACTGCGCGCACAAGGCGAAAGAATAGTGTTGATAAGCTTGAAAGGCGCACAACATGAGCGAGGGTCTTTCGCGCCGCAAGGCTAAGGATGCGCAAGTGCCACTCGGCGCGCCAAAGCCGACAAGGCTGCAGCGCGGAAAATAAGCCGCTTAGGCGCGGGGGCTTTGAACTTCTTCGAGTGTAACCCTCCGCGCAGGCAGATGTCGGACGCCCTCGAGAGAAGCTCTCCCGAGGGCGTCCGGCTATTTCGCAGCAAAGGGGCTATCGCACCGGAGTATATCCGGTCTTTTCCACCAGCGTCTGCCCTTGTGCGGAAAGGATCCAATCGATGAGCGTTTGCACGTTTTCATTGCCTGTGCCCGCGGTAACGGCATAGAATTCCGCGGCATACGGATAGCTGGAGTTGGCCACGTTTTCCCGTGTCGGCGCAATGCCGTCGATGGACAAAAGTTCGATCTCGTCATTTTTCACCATCTCAGTCGCAAAAAACAAGAAGGAATAGCCGATCGCGTTGCGATAATTCCTGTAGGCCGACACCTCTTGGATGATGCCCCCCATGCCGGTCGCGACATCCTCGCTGGGCGGGGTCATCAACGGCGTATCGCCCATGATCTTTTGCAGCATCGTCTGGCTGCCGGAATTTTGCGGGCGCTGAAACGCCCGGATCGCCGCGTTGTCGCCGCCAACTTCCTTCCAGTTCACGGCGTTGCCTGCGTAGATGCTGCGGATATCCCGCGCGGAAAGGTTGTTTACCGGGTTTTTCGCGTTGACGAAAAATACAAAGGCCTCTTTGCCGATGGGGGTAAGGCTCAGTTCTAGGCCGTTCTCCTTGGCCCATTGCGATTGCTCCTTGGAAGGGCCAGCCACAAAAATGACATCCGCTTCCCCGCCGATCAGCCTTTGATAGGCTCCGACGGTGTTCGTGCACACCACGAAGTCGCCCTCTTTATCGATCGAGGCGCTATACTCCCCCTCGGGGTATGTCGCGCGCGCGAAGGCGGAGTAGAGCGGGTAGAGCGCGGTCGCGCCGTCCAGCTTAGGCAGATCGCCCTCCAGCCTGAGCGCGGACGGCCCGTCCAGTGAAGCCGCCATGGTATTTTCGGCAAACGGCTCGTACAGCTTAAGGTTTACGCCCTGCTCGTTCACCTGGGGTATGCCCTCGTGATAGGCGTCGTACATCGCAACCCCGCCGATGCTCAGGGACATAAGACCTATGATCGCGGCAAGCGCGACGAGCCTCGTCTTAAGCCGAAACCATTTCCACAAGCAAGCGAGCAAAAACAACAGCAAAGCGATGCCGCCCAGCGGAACCAATATTTGATGAAAATAGCTCCCGCCCGAAAACGCGGCGATCAGCCAAAGCAGCAGTATGCCATAGGCGAAGGCGACCGCGGCAACCACGCTGAGCACGATTTTTCCTACGAGCTTCATATTTTATACGAACCCCCCTTTACAGTGCGAGAAATATAAACGAGCAATTATTTCGCTCCCGCAAGAAGGACGGTGTTTCTTCGCCGTACAGCGCTCACGCCTCGCCCGCCAAACGCACGGCCTCGGCCACCGCCTCCGCGGGGGATTTGAGCGCGGCCCCCGCCAGCGTCACCCCGCAGCGCGAAAGCGGTATGAGGATTTTGCGCGCCTCGCTCTCGGTCACCGCGCGGGCGACCCCCGGCGTCACCTCGCCCAGCATCGCGCCCGCGAGCGCTACGCCCAAGGGGGCCAAAATAGCCTTGGCCCTGCGCGCGAGGAGCTTGACGGGATATTCACCCGTCGCCCCCTCGTTAGCGCCCGCCCTGAGCATCGCGGCGGTCGCCGCCGCGTTGAGCCCTACCGCGCAAATCTCAGCGCCCGGATATTTCGCCCTGAGCCCCTCCACCAGCGCGCGGCCGATGCCGCCGCCCTGTCCGTCGATCACCAAATAGTCCATGCGCGCCCCTTCCCCCTATGCCTTGCCCTCATGCTCAATTGTCCGTTCATATAGGTGGTATTCCCCGTTGATCCTTTCGCAATCGGAAAAATGCCGGTATGCCGTTTCCACAAAGCGCATGCCGCACTTGCGCATGACCGCGCCGCTGGCCGGGTTGTCCGCATGATGGCGCGTGTGGATTCTCTTGGCGCCGATGCTTGCAAAGGCGTACGTGAGCACGGCCCCGAGCGCCTCCGTCGCAACGCCCTTGCCCCAATAGGCGCGGCTCACCAAATAGTGCACCGACGCGCTTTGCGCGACATGGTCGATTTCCGTAAGATAAATATAGCCGATCGCCTGCATGTTTTGTCGAAAGACGATCGCCCATTGGTATGTATCCGGATCGTCATATTGCGCAATCCATCCCCGCAAAAGCGCCTTCGTCTCCTCGATACCCTTGTGAGGCTCCCAGCTCCAAAACCGGCTGGCCTCGGGGTCGGTCACCCAATTGCGAAACATATCCTGCGCGTCGGTAATTTCATACCGCCTCAGGATGAGGCGGCCGGTCTTAATGGCCTTTGTTCCTATGCTTTGCATCGCAAACCGCCCCTTCCATAGACGCTTTTCTTCGTATACGGGTTTCGATGCCTCCGGCTGATGAAGCTACCCGCCCAGCACGGCCAGCACCGCCATCGCCCAAAATCCGGCTAAAAACCCATAGGTAGCGGCATGGCCTTCGCCCTCGGCCTGCGATTCGGGCACCAGCTCCTCCACGACGATGAAGATCATCGCGCCCGCAGCAACCGCCAGCATGATCGGCAGCACGACGCCACCCAGCGCAGCTAACAGCTGCGTGCCGAAAAGGCCGATCAGCGCGGCGGCGGGCTCGGCAAAAGAGGCTAATATGCCAAAGTTGCGGATCTTTTTAGGGTCCATGCCCGCCTGGCGCATCGGCAGCACCACCGCCATGCCTTCGGGAAAGTTTTGCAGCGCGAGTCCGATGCCGAACACCGCCGCCAGCCACAGAGACATGCCGCCCGGTGCAAGCGCCGCGCCCAGCACGATGCCCAGCGCGAGCCCCTCGGGAATGTTGTGAAGCGCCACCGCCATTACCAGCAGCATCGGGCGGCTTAGGCGCGTAGGCCTGCCCTCCGGCTCGCTCTCGCCCGGATGTTGGTGGGGTAACAGCTTGTCCAGCAGCAGCATGCCCGCGCAGCCCAACAAAAAGCCCAGCGTCACCAGCGCCGCGCCCCTGATGGTATGGCCCGCCTCGTCAAAAGCCGGCACGATCAGCGACCAAACCGACGATGCGAGCATCACCCCCGCCGCGAAGCCCAACAAAGCGCCTTGGCGCTTCTTCGTGCCGCGGCGGAGCTTGAGCGCGAGCATGGAGCCCGAAAAGGTGGCTACCCAGGGAACCACCATTAACAATATAAGCAGCAAAACTTTCATAACCAACACCTCGTCGGTTTGCACTCCGCTCCTAAATCCCACCAAACTGCGGTATGGCGGGATTTTTTGCGCTACGCGAAACCTCCTCTTCTCAAAGAAACTGAGGTTTCTTTGAGATTGAGAAGAACGAAGAACCGTGCGCCCCCGTTTCTTTCCTCGTCGTTCTTCTTGATCCTCAAAAACGCCTCAGCGATTTTGAGGAAGAGGAGGAGCGACGGAGTGAACGAGCTTTCGTGCCGCAGCACGAAAGTGGGCGATACGCAGTCCGCGGCGACGAGCGCTACCGCGCTTTTATGGACAAGGAAGTTTGCCTACCAAAAAGCGGAGCCGGACGTAGTCGGCCGTCCAGCGCCCATCCTGATATAGCGCCGGCCGCAGTGCCTCTTCGGTAGCGCTAAGCACATCTTCCCGCTCGTTTTCCTTCAGTGGTTCAAGGCTTTTCGCGCGGAACATCGCATACCAGTTGCGCAGGCCCTCCCGCGCGCCCGACAGCGGCGTGGGCCGCTCGATCTTTTCGATCAGCCGAATAGAAAACCCGGCACCCTCCAGCAGGGTCGCATAGGCGGCCGGGGAGGGGAAGTAGTTCTGTTCCCTAAGCGCAAGCCCGCGGGCGCCGAGTGCGCCGCGAAGCGCGGCGTCCACCCGCTCTACGTTGCCCGCCCCGCCCATTTCGGCGGCGAAGCGCCCGCCGGGCTTAAGCGCCCGAAAAAGGCCGTTTAACGCGTCCGGCTGCCGATCCTGTGCAATCCAGTGCAGCACGGCGTTGGAAAACACCGCGTCAAACCGCGCCTCGTAGGCAAGAGAGGTAAGATCCCGACAGTGGAACTCCACCTTAGGATGCGCGGCGCGCGCGGACAGAATCATATCCTCGGACGCGTCAACGCCTACAACCCGCGCGCCCGATTCGGCGATGCGCGCGGTGAGCTCTCCGGTGCCGCAGCCCGCGTCGAGAATACCCTCGCCTCTTTGAGGCGCCAACAGCGAAAACACATCTCCGGCGCGCTCGTAGACAAACGTGTGCGCATGGCGATATAGCCCGGCATCCCAGCGCATATCCGTCACGGCGCTACCTCCGGGCCTTGCCGGTGATCCTCGTGGGCGTAAGCTTCCACACGGCGGTGTGGGAAAACGCCTTGGCGATGTTCTCGTCGGCTTTGTCCATGTGCGCGGGCAGGTATTTGTGACACAGCGCATACAGCGCGCTGCGCTTTTCCCCGTCGTCCGTCACCTCAATCACGCTTCCGGATACGATCGCGCTTTGGTAGTTCGTAGTAAAGCTCCCGCTATACAGCGCCTTTACGTCCGATACTACGGTAAATGTCGCCCGTGGGTCGCGCCGCATACAGTCGGCCTTGTAGCCCTCGTACGCGCAGTGGAAGTAGACCGCGCCGGCCGTATAGATGTAGGATAGCGGCACGCCGTAGGGTTCCCCGCCGTCGCCGTTCAACGACAATATGCCATACTCTGCTCCACGCAGCACCGCCTCGGCATCCGCCGCGCCAAGCTCCCTGTCCTTGCGGCGCATCGGCCTTCCCGCCTCGCTCATGCGCATTCCCTCCCGCCATTTTCTTTTGCAACACAATTCCACAAACGATCATAACACGCCCGCCGAACGCGGCGCAAGGCCGGCATGTGATCCTATTTTCTCCCGCTTGACACGCCTTCCCCGCCGTGGTATAGTGCAATTCCGCGACATTTTGCGGAAATTTAACAACCCGGTTTCTCATATCACGGCGGCGGGCAAGGTCCCTCCGCCGCCACTTGCGCACCCCATTTGCAATGATGCATGCCGGATGGCACAGCGAGAAATGAAAATCAAGCGGATGCCATCCGGCATCGCCCTTGCTCCGGCCTTGCGTTTTACCCTGCTTTGCAGGTGTTTTGTAGCAACGATTCGAAAGTAGGTGATGCCTTCCTACGGGAATACTTGAAGGACTTAGGGCCTCTTGAAATTTACATTAGCATCCTTTCCAAGATATCGCGGGCCTGAATCCGCGATGATCCACAACGAGGAGGTACGCATGATTCAAGTGAACGGCCTCTCCAAATCCTTTCGCGTCGCGCGCCGCAAAAAGGGCGCCGCGGCGGCTTTTCGCGCGCTATTTTCCAGGGAGTACGATATCGTCGACGCGCTGAGGGGCGTAAGCTTTTCGGTGGAGCGCGGCGAGGTGGTAGGCTACATAGGCCCCAACGGGGCGGGCAAATCCACCACCATCAAAATCCTCTCCGGCATCCTTCGGCCCGACGGGGGCGCATGCCTGGTCGGCGGGCGGGTGCCGTGGGAAGAGAGGCGCGAGCACGTCGCCCACATCGGCGTGGTGTTCGGCCAGCGAACCCAGCTGTGGTGGGACGTGCCCGTCGCGGATTCCTATGACCTTTTGCGGGATATCTACCGCATCCCCGAGGCCGAATATAGGCGCAATCTCGACGAGCTTTGCGCGGCGCTCGCCATCGGCTCCATCCTCTCCACGCCTCTTCGGCAGCTGTCTCTCGGGCAGAGGATGCGCTGTGAGCTGGCGGGCTCGCTTTTGCACGCGCCGGAGCTTTTGTTCCTGGATGAGCCCACCATCGGGCTGGATGCGATTTCCAAGCTTGCCGTGCGCGAGTTTATCGAAAGGCTCAGGCGCGAGCGCGGCGCGACCGTGCTCTTAACCACCCACGACATGGCCGACATCGAGGCGCTGACGGATCGCATCGTGCTTATCGGCAAGGGGGAAATTCTCTTTGACGGCTCGCTCAGGGCGATCCGCGAAAAGTACGACACACGCCGCACCATCGAGGCGGCGTTCGCGCGGCGGGACGAGCCGCTTATGGTGCCGGGCGCAACCCTTATATCGTGGGAGGGCGAGCGCGCCCGCTGGGAAACCGCCGCTTGGGACGCCCCTGCCGCGATGGCGTGCGTGAGCCAGGCGCTTATGCCTTCGGATATCTCGCTGAGCGGCGCGTCGGTCGAGCAAATCATCGCGCGGCTATACGGGGAGTTTCAGCTATGAGCGCGCCGGGATTGGCCGCGCGCCTCCGCTCGCCCGTGCGCGCGTACGTGGGCATGTTTCGCATCAAGCTAATCGCCGGCATGCAGTACCGCGCCGCCGCGTGGGCCGGCGTCGCAACGCAGTTCTTCTGGGGCTTTATGCTGCTGATGGTGTACAACGCGTTCTACGAAGGCTCCTCGGCCGACCCTGGGATGGAATTTTCGCAGCTCGCGGCCTATGTGTGGCTCCAACAGGCATTTCTGGGGCTGATGATGCTGTGGTATGCCGACGGCGAGCTTACCGAGGCCATCACATCCGGCGCGGTGGCGTACGAGCTGTGCCGCCCGCTTTCGCTGTACAGCCTGTGGTTTGCAAGGCGGTTGGGCGGCAGGGTTGCCACGACGCTGCTTCGCATGGGGCCGCTGCTCCTGGTCGCTTTTTTCTTGCCCGCTCCCTATAGGTTCATCCTTCCGCCGGATCTGGCCGCCACGGGCCTGTTCTTCGTATCGCTCGTGCTGTCGGCGCTGCTGGTGATGGCGATCGAGATGTTCATCTACGTTTTGACGTTCTACCTGCTTTCTCCTTCGGCGCCCCGGCTGCTCATCAGCTTCACCGCCGATTTCTTCTCCGGCCACCTGATCCCCGTTCCGCTGATGCCTCAGGCGATGCAAAAGGTCGTAAGCTGGCTGCCGTTCCGCTATACGTTCGACGTCACCGTGCGCATCTACGCCGGCCATATGGTCGGGGCGGAGGCGCTTTTGGGCATCGCGGCGCAGCTTATGTGGGTGGTGGCGCTCATCGCGCTGGGCGCATGGGCCTTTTCGCGCGCGATGCGCAGAACCGTCGTGCAGGGGGGCTGAACATGAAACTATACTTTCAATACGCGGCCATGCACGTGCGCTCGGCCATGCAGTATAAGCTGGGCTTTGTCCTCTCCATGGCCGGGCAATTCTTCAGCACGCTGTTTACGTTTCTGGCCATGTACCTGCTGTTTGAGCGCTTCGGAAGCATTCAAGGTTATAGCTTTGGCGAGGTGGCGGTGTGCTTTGGGGTGATCAACGTGGCCTTCGCGCTGACGCAGTGCTTCGCGCGGGGCTTCGACGTGTTTTCACGGCTGATCGTGCGCGGAGATTTTGACAGGTATTTACTTCGGCCCCGCGCGCTTGCGCTGCAGGTGCTCGGCGCGGATTTTGAGCTGACGCGCATCGGCCGGGTGGCATTTTCCTTTGTGGTGCTGGCAATCGCCGTCGTCTCTTTGGAAACCACGTGGACGTTCGCGCGCGCGCTGACGATGGGGCTGATGTGCTTGGGCGGCACGGCGATCATGGCGGGCGTGTACATCCTGGGCGCCACCATGTGCTTTTTTACCGTGCAGGGGCTGGAAGTGATCAACATCTTCACCGACGGCGGGCGGGAGATTGCCGGCTATCCCTTGACGATCTACTTTAAGGGGCTTACGTATTTCTTTACGTTCGTCATACCCTTCGGCATGGTCAACTACCTGCCGCTGCGCTTCGTGGCCGGGCAGAGCGCAAACCCCGCCTACATGCTGCTGCCGCTGCTGGGGGCGCTATTCCTGATTCCTTCGATCGCCGTATGGTATTGGGGCGCGCGGCACTATCTTTCGACGGGGAGTTAGTTTTTCCGCGGCCTTTACGAACCTTACGCCATGGTGTACATTGCAAGCAAGGCGTTGAATAGAAAAGAGGCTTACGAGATGATATCCATCGATCTTTCCGGAAAGACCGCGCTCATCACCGGCGCAACCGGCCAGCTTGGCAGGGTGATGGCGCGCACGCTGGCATCCGCGGGCGCGAATGTCGCCCTTCACTACTTGAAGAACGAAAAAATGGCCACCGAGCTCGCCGAAGAATTGTGCGCGATGGGCGTGCGCGCGACGGCCGTGCAGGCGGATGTGGCCAGCCCCTCCTCCGTGAGCGCGATGCGGGACAAAATTGCAAAAGAGCTGGGCATGCCAAACATCGTGGTGAACAACGCGGTGAGCCAGTATACGTGGATGAATATCCTTGAGCAGGATATCGAAGATTTTGCCGACCAGTACGGCACCTGCGTCAAAAGCAACGTGCTGATGGCCAAGGCGTTCATCCCGGCGATGGTGGAAAAGGGATATGGCCGTTTTATCGGCATCAACACCGAGTGCTCGGCGCTGTGCAACGCAAATTCCGCCGCCTATTCGGCAGCCAAGCGCGGCATGGACGGCATCTACCGCATCCTGGCCAAGGAGATCGGCGCAAGCGGCGTCACGGTCAATCAAATCGCCCCCGGCTGGACCGTCAGCGACAAGGACAGGGAAAACCATACCGAAATCGCGCCGGAATATTCGGCCAAGGTGCCCCTTGCCCGGCGTGGAACCGACCAGGAAATCGCCAACGCGGTGCTGTTTTTCGCCAGCGATCTTTCAAGCTTCATCACCGGCGTCTACCTGCCGGTGTGCGGCGGCGCCGTGATGCCGGGCATTTAGCGCAGGATGTGGGGCTGCGCTCCACGCCCCCACAGCGCGTTGACAAACTGCGGTTTGCCAACGCGGCATGCAAGTTCTTGACGTGACTTATGCATGCCGGATGGCTTGGAAACATAGAAGATGAAGCAATCCGGCATCGCGCAAGATGGCGCTTCGGAAAAGCCTCTCGCTTACGATCGCCACGTCTTGCGTTATTTCCGGCCGGGCTTGCATACGAACAGGTATGAGCCTGCGGCCGCACAACCTTGCAGTTCGCGAATACCCACGGCTAATCTCCTAATGTCGATCGCCACGGGTCGCTACTCCACCCCGCCAAACCTTCGGTTTGTCGAGGACCCCGGCTGGCCTTCCGCCGTGCCGGTTTGCCCTTCGGCGCGCACGACTCCGGCCGCCTTTCGGCCCTTTTTATGCGGGGGCCCGACACCCAGCGCGTGCGGTGCACGCAAACAGCGAGGGGGAGGGCCGGCGAGCGACCGGTGATAGCCGACCTTGGGAGGCTGGCGAGATATTCGCGAACTGAGGAAGGCCCCGCGCCCCGGAGAAGAATCGCATAATGCAAAGCCTTCTTCGGTTCCTGCATACTTCTTTTTTGTTGACTTTGTCAATAGCCTGACCCCTTCTTTTCGCATGGAAAGGAGGGGCTTTGCTTGTGGGACAATCTAAGCGATCTACGTGGAAGCGGCCATCGCAGCAACGGCCGACCGGAAGAACCGGCAAAAGCCTTCATCCGTATTCCAGGCTTCTTCTTTATCGTAGTTGCTTTGATATAGATCGAAAAAATACTCCCCACTCGCGGCATCCACCGAAAGGCTGTCGAGCGGAAAGCCCTCCACGCGCCTTTCGTGGGGCATGGAGGTGATCAGAAACTTTCTCGTGGCGATGTCGTCTCCGGCATGCTCCAAGATGAGATCGTGATTGACGACGAGGCATAAGCCGTTTCGGTATCTTGCGGTCAGCTCGCCGCCGTGTTTTTTCGCCAATTGGGAGTAGTATTCGATCATCTGTAAATCGTCCAGGTGCCTGCCCTGAACCCTTCTGACATGGAGGCCGGGCTGCAGGTCGTCGGGTAGTCCGTCGAAATAAAGCCCCGAATCCAGCGAAAACACGGGGCGTTTGATCGCGTCGTAGTATGCGAGCGCCTTGATCCGCGCGTTGTCGAGCGGGGTTTTGCCCGTTTCCTCTACATCGGAGACATCGATGCCAAGATGGCCGATTCCGATCACGGTGAGTTCAACCTCGCGCAGGCCCTGAAGGCATTTTTGCATCGACTCGATCTTACCTGTATTCTTTGTGCCGTATACCAGCTGCATAGGTTCCTCCTATCGCGTCGCCAGGCCGATTTGCCGGTCCAGCGATACCGCGCTGATCAAAAGCCTTTCCCCCGGCCGCCCCAGCAGCTTTTGCGTCCAATCCGTAAAGCCCAAGTCGCCCACTTCCACGAATTCGCCGTCGATCGGCGCCCGCAGCGTGCCCTGTAGGCCCTGGTAATACGCAACGCCGCTCTCGCGCTCGTCCACGGCGATGTCCATGCCCGGCACGGCGCCTTGCAGTCGCTCGGCCATGAGCCCAAAAAACCCGGCCGCATCCTTATAGCCCGGCCGTGGGTTCAACGTAAGCGACAGCTCCGCGCCGTATCTTTTCCTCCAATACTCCCGGTACAGGCGCAGATGATACATGAGCGCCTCGGCCTCAAAGCCGTAGGACGATCGGCTCTCGCCCGCGCTCGCCATCGCAAACAGACCAAAGTGCGGAAGTTGGCGGTTGCCGAAGGCCGCCTGATAGCGGATGTGCCTGTGCGTCGTGCAGATATGCGCCGCCCGGCCGTCGCGGGCAAGCGTTCCGTTCTTGAATCCGTCGGCGATATGAAGCGCCAGCATGTTTGTCGCGTCGGATACGATCTCCAGGCCACGCGCCGCGGAAATCACCTTATTTTGGCTTACCGCGCCGAAAACCGAGCAGCTGCCAAACGCCGCCGCAGGGGAGAGCAGCACGCTTTGCGCGCCACAATCCTCGGCAAAGGCGAGCATGTCCGCCTCCAACCTTCGGTACGCAGCCGCGCTACAGGCGGCCGGATGCGCGTAGCGGTTTTCGCCGTATTGCCGAAGCAGCGCAGGCGGGCGGATCGCCCCTGAGCGAAGCGCCGCCGCCTTCATCATCAGGGAATTATAATCGGAGGCCGAAAGCCCCCGCGCGAGCTTTTCCGCGAGCCCCGGCGCGCCGAGCTTGTCTTCGATTCTTAGTATTATGTCCTGTGCGCGATTCGCTTCCACAGCGCCGTCTCCTTTTGCGCTCATCATCCGTAGGTGCGCCTACTTGATGTCCTCGACGAAATGGTTCTCATATTTGTTCCAATATTCTTTGTATATGCGGTCTTTGACATCATCAAAATTCAGCTGATACATACGAAAGGTGACGAGAAAGTTCTTAGGCTGCCACAGCTCTTCGTAGGAATAGCGATACTTCATGCCGATTTTTTTCATCACCTCGCCGCTGCGGGGATTATGGACGTCGTGCGTTGCGGTGATGAACGGCAGGCTGTCTTCCCGCAGCCGGTGTACGACCGCCCTGCACGCCTCCGTTGCGATGCCCCGGCGCCAATATTCTTCGCGCAGGCCGTAGCCCAGGTCGTTACTCCTACCCAGATCGCCCACGCCGACATAGCCGATGGGGCGGTTGTTTTCTTTTAACGCGATGGCGTAGCGGTATGCCGCATCCTTGGCGTACTCCGGAAGAAGCTCATCGTAAAAAAGCGCTTCGGCTTCTTTAAGCGACGCGATCGGAAAGCGGGGCACAAACCGGTTTGTCTCCCGGTCTGCGTAAATCAGCAAAATGTCGCCGATATCGCCCTGTTCGAATTTGCGGAGAATCAGCCTTTCGGTTTCGAGGAGAGGAGTATTTTCCATTTTAGCACTTTCCTTTTATAAGCGGGGGCGGATTGCTCCGCCCCCGCCAGCCATTCGCGTGCACTATGCTTTCTACTTCGCCGCACCCTTGCCCGCGGCTTCCACGCGGGTGAGCACGTTGTCGAGCGCGGCAATTACGTCCGCCTCGCCCGGGCAGCACCCCGGCGCCATTTCGATATATTCCGAAACATCGATGTCGGATACCTTGTGCACCCTGCGCGCATGGTTTCTGCAATAGCCCTTCTGGCAATCGCCCACGGCCAGCAGGTAATCGTCCATCTGCGCCTGGTTGTTTGCGCCCTTGTACACCATCTTGTTGCTGGCCAGGATGCGGATGCCCGCCAGCTGCTCGGGGGTGTACTTCGCCACCACTTTTTCCACCACATCGGCGCACTTAGTGCATACGATGTCGTAATCCGCCAGCACCTTGCCGTATGCCTCCGGGGAGATGGGGCAGCCGCCGATCCACGTGCCTTGGGATCGGTACTCCTCGCGCACGCAATCCCCCAGCAGCACGGTGCGCGGGTTGATCTGCTTTGGCATATCCCACGTGCCGGGGCCGAGCACGATGTCGACCGGCTCGAGCAGCGAATTGGGGTTCTTGGAATAGCGGGCCACCGCGCCGGCGGCGAATGTGCGGCACAGCGTACATGCGTCGAGCTCGTAGATGCGCACCTTGCCGTTCGATTCGCGCATCACCTGGTCGGCGGGGGACATAAACGGAACGCGCGCCTCCTCGATGCTCAGGCCGCGAATCAAAATATAATCGAGGTTGTCATTGCCTATGCCCTTCTCGCCCGCCCACTGGATGTAGCGGACGCGGGGGTTTTGCATCATCAAGTGGGTGCCTACGATATCCACCGCCACCGGATCGTTGCCGACATACACGATGTCCGCCCTGATCGGGTGATCAAAATCGCTGCCGCCCGCGATGCCTTCGGCGCCTATGCGCCCGTCCACGAAGATCAGATCCGGCGGCTTGACGCAGCTTATGTCCACCAGAATTTTTTCGATGGCCTGATCCCTGTGCGCGTTGAGCTTGTCGTAATCCGGTACGAGGCCGAAGCTGTTCTTCAGCGCCATGGTCACCCCGCAGGACAGGTGCGTCTTAAGCACGGGTACGCTGATGAATACGTCGCTCTCCACCACAACCTTGGGCAGGTGGACGACATCCTTGTACAGCGCATCCTCGAGCGGGATATCCACAAACTCGGCAAAGTCCAAATCCACCATCTCCACGCCCTGGCGCTTGCACATATCGGCATAGCCACAGTTGACAAGGCTTTCGATGGATCGCGATTCGTTGCCTGAACACTCGCCCACAATAATCTTGTTGGGATTTGCCTCCTTCACCAGCTCGACGACGGCCTCGGCGAACAAGACATCCGTCGTGCCGCCGGTTTCGGTCGGCATGCCCGCGGTGAGATTGGGCTTGATGAACACCGTGTCGGTCGGCTTGACATAGCGGTCGATGCCGCCGATCAAATCCACATTCGCCCTGAGAAGCGAGAGTAAATCCTCCGCACCGCGCGAAATCGCCACCTCGGAAAACGATGGTTTGTGTCTCTTCATCCGTATATGTCCTCCCCCGTTTGGCGCATGATCGTCTTGGATTTTCCACCACTATGCACATTATGATCGAATGCATGTTATAAATCAAGTTACAGTCGCAG
>JAVBNW010000024.1:0-8013 GCA_031551255.1 Eubacteriales bacterium
GTTGTACGTGAGAATAACCAAACTTATCGCCTTGGATGGACGGAGCAGTGCAAGGACGGTACGAAGATGGGCGTGGGATGCCCGGAATACGTACTCCTATTTCGTAAATTGCCCAGCGACACCGGTAAGGCTTATGCCGATGCGCCCGTATCCAAGAGCAAAGATGATTACACGCGGGCGCAATGGCAGATTGATGCGCATGGATATTGGAGATCTTCAGGCAATCGCCTACTGACCAAAGATGAGCTGCGCGCCATGCCTGTTGACAAACTCCAAGCCGCATACCGTAGATATTCGCGTGAGAGCGTATACAGCTACAATGAGCATGTAGCCCTCGCGAAGGAGCTCGATGCTGACGGGAAGCTCCCCGCATCCTTTATGGTGGTGGCACCCGGATCGTGGACGGATGAGGTTTGGGATGACATTAACCGTATGCGCACGCTCAACACTACGCAGAGCCAGCGACGCCAACAGATGCATGTATGCCCGCTCCAGATCGACACCGTACAACGCCTGATTAATCGCTACTCAAATGAGGGCGACGTTGTATTCGATCCTTTCGGCGGGTTGATGACTGTGCCGGTGGAAGCGGTGAAGATGGGGAGATATGGCATTGGGGTAGAGCTCAACGCCGACTATTACCGGGATGGCGAGGGTTATTTGCAACAGGCAGAGGCAGAACGCGACGTGCCGACGTTATTTGATTTTCTGGAGGAGGCCACATCATGAAAGTATGGCAACACTGGCTACTTCTCTGGGGGAGAAGTAAGACATGACGCTGGAGGATGTAAAGCGGCATTATGAGCGGATAGGCAAGCCGCTCCCATCGCACATGGCGGCCGAACTCGGCGGAACGGAAGATCATGCGCGAGCCTCGCGGCGAAAATACGGCAATAATCCGACAGAGTATAGAGGCAAGGTATACGACAGCACCAAAGAGGCGCGCAGGGCGCAGGAACTTGACATACTCCAAACAGCTGGTGAGATCGCCGGATGGCAAGGACAGGTGCCTTTTTTACTGCCTGGAGGGATACGGTATTTCGCTGATTTTGTTGTGCTGGAGCTCAACGGTACATACCGAGTCGAGGACGTCAAGTCCGAGATCACACGCAAGGACAAAGTGTATCGCCTAAAGCGCCGGCAGATGCGCGAATGCTTAGGGATCGATATCGTGGAGGTGTAATAGGTGATTGGCATCAGCACCTACAGCGGCGAGTGCGACGGCCTTGGCTACGCCGCCGAGATGGTTGGGATTGAGGTCGTCGCCTACTGCGAGGCTGATCCTAAGCGTCGGGCTAAGCTGGCCGAAAGGCACCCCGGCAAGCCCATATTTACAAGCGATGAGGAGTTGACAGCGGATGCGTTACGAGCAATTGGCATTGATCCCCACGGAATCGACATCATCTTCGGCGGGCCACCCTGTCAACCATTTTCCGTGGCGGGAGCTCAACGGGCAACGGATGATCCTCGCCATCGATGGCCACAAATGCTTAGAGTCATACAAGAGTGCCGGCCCCGTTGGGTGCTTGTTGAGAACGTTGGTGGGTTCGTCCGTTTGGCGCTCGACCTTGTATGGTCTGACTTGGAAGCAGAAGACTACGAAGTCGGGGCGATCGTATTGCCAGCTCTCGCCGTCGGCGCGCCCCATCGCAGGGACAGGTGCTTTGTTGTGGGGTACGCCTACGGCAACCAATTGCGGGAGTACAGCATGGACGGGCGGCAGATCGCCGGAGAAATCGACAAAGCTGCAAGCGCAAGCGGCATGGCCCACCCCAGGAGCGGCGGAAGCCAAGAGCGGATACCAGGACAGGAACACTTGCAAGAAAGGAACACAACGAAATCTGACTACAATTGTCAGGGAACAGGCTTGGCCGACGCCGAATGTGCACGGCAATCACAACCGAGCGGGCAGCTCGAAGAATGCGGGCGACGGGTTAGCGACAGCGGCAGCATGGCCAACTCCCACAGCGCGAGACTGGAAGGATGGCGATGCGAAGGATTGCGCAAATGTGCCGGTGAATGGCCTACTGGGAAAGGCGATACATCGAGCGTGGACAACACCAATCGCGGCAGATGCGATCGGATCCACAGCGGGAACGAAGAACGCACGGAGTCTGAGAGCGGATACACATTGCACGACTGGCGGCCAGCTCAACCCCGAATGGGTCGAACGCTTGATGGGGTATCCGCCAAACTGGACGAAATAAACGCGCGTCTCGACGATCAAATGCCCCACTGGCCCGCTTGGCGCGGGCAGGAACAACACGGCTGGGAGCCGCCGCGCACGGTGACGGGGATGAAGGAACGCCCGCGGCGCATCGAATCACTGGGGCTGGCCGTGGTGCCGTGGCAGGTATATCCATTATTTGCGTTGATCAAGGAAACGGAAAAGCTTTCTTCTATATAAAGGTACACCTTATGCGCCTACCTTGACGGATTCAGGTGTCCCTAAAGAAATTCATACCATGAGCGGCGCTCATATTAACCTTGTAAAAGCGGTTAACTTTAAGAAGGGTGGGATCGCGGTGCCCTACGTCGAACGGATGATCATCAGCGGCGACCTGCTGGAGGTCGAGCGGTATTACGTAACGAGCACCGGGAGGCGGGCGCCGCGCCGGACGGATCGGACGGAGAGCACGCCCGAGCAAACGGAGCGCAACAACCGATATGCAGGAAAACGGCTGGTGCGCCTTCTCAATGCAAACTTTAGTGCCCGGCGCGACCTCTTTCTGACGCTGACGCATGGAGATAGCCCGGACGAGGTAACAGCAAAGAATCGGTTAGATAAGTTGCTCAAAGCCGTGCGGAAATACTGCACCGCTCATAGGTCGGAGCTGAAGTACATCCGCATTGATGAGCAGCAAGGGGCATGGCACCACCATATGGCCATCAGCGCGATTCCGCTGGAGGTGCTGGAAGAACTGTGGCCGCATGGCCGCTTCATGGTATCGCCGCTCAACAAATCCGAAAACTATCGCGATCTAGTAGCATACCTGTTGCGGGACACGAAAGCATCCCGTAAGAATCCAGAGACCGAGAACGCGAAACAGCCGCGCCGGAAGTATGCGCGGCGGTGGAGCTGCAGTCGCAATCTGGTGCAGCCCACCGTGGCAACGAAAGAGATCAAGCGGCTATCGCTCTTGCGCCAACTTCCCAAAGCGCCTAAGGGATACATTCTCCTGCCTGACTGGTATTTGGGCAGTGACATCATGGGCAACCTGTACCAGTCTTTTTCATGCGTCCGGATTGCCGACGCTCGGACGTTATCCGGTGGAGGAAAGCAGGTCGATCCCGCGGGAAAGCAGGTTGCTAGGAGGTGAACAGCATAGAGAACATCACATATGAAGACCTGAGGAACTGCGCGGCGCTGGCGCGGGAATCAAAGGATATGCGCAATCGTATGCTCGCTTTGCGATCCCTTGCGGAGCGCTGCACCATGCCCATGCAAGGAAATGGGCACACGTCATCCGAGTCGCCGGATCGCCTAGGGAACTGGGTTGCACGACTGGAGGAGATGGAACAGGAGTGTAACCGCCGCATTGAAGCCTATATGGAACATGTGCTCGAAGTGGAATTGGTGATCCAGATGGTGAAGAATGGAACGCAACGCACCATCTTGCGCATGCGTTACCTCGATGGTCTGTTATGGGAGGAGATCAGCGAGAGAACGCATTATACGGACAGGTGGTGCAGGGTCTTGCATGATCGAGGGCTGGAGGACCTTGGACTGCGCAAAGACCGCTCGAAAAGCGATCCTTGTTATTCAGGGTGAAATGGCATAATATGCTACCATACCGTTCTGGCACATAAACCACAGGCAAAGACAAGGGCCTCGCAGTGATGCGGGGCCTTTCTCGTTGGGGCGGGGAGGTCGTCAGGATCGCCAAGGAGTATGCGAAAGAGTTTTACCGTTCGCACGCCTGGAGAACGGCGCGGGCGGAGGCGCTGCGACGGGACACCTATACGTGCCATGATTGCGATGGGCGCGCAACCGACGTGCATCACATCGTAGAGCTGACACCAGCAAACATCAACAACAGACGGATTGCATTTGACCTGCATAACCTTATGAGCCTGTGCCATGACTGCCATACCGCACGAACGAAAGGTGCGGGCGATTTGCCGGAAGGTTTTACGTTCGATGCATTCGGCCAGCCGATCCCCCCGGGGGGATGATTTTTTCGGGGGTGGCTTTGGAGACCGAGCAGTGGTCAATCGAAAAAACGCGTGATGTCGCGCGTAGTACCCCCCACCTTCGTAAGAAATGAGGTGAGATGCATGAAGCTGAAGGGACTTCCGAGAAATTGGGACGACATGCCGCGCGACGATAAAATATTCCACGAGGAAAAGCGGCTTGAAAAGATCCTTAAGGACGTGCCGAAGGAACAAATTGCTTTATGCGAGCGCCTGATCGAGCGCGCGGCATTTATGGGTGTGATGTTGATCGAGTACGAAGAAGAGGTTAAAAAAAATGGAATCGTCACGCAGATGTGTCAGGGAGAATACACGATAGATCGCGAAAACCCGGCAATTAAAGGCTATAACGTGATGATCAAGAATTACCAATCCGTCGTGAAGCAACTCACAGAACTTTTACCTGACAAAGACGACGCAGGCAGGGAAAAAGCGGGCGAAAGGTTAGCGCAGTTTGTCACCCGAGGGAAGAAATGAACTGGGCTGCCGACTATCTTGGAAAGATACGATCCGGAAAGATCATCGTGCCCTTAGAAGTCAAATTGGCATACGAACGCATGGAGCGGGAGTCGCGTGATAAAACGTTCCCGTTTTACTTTGATCTTAAATCCGGAGAACATGCCATTGAGTTCATAGAAACCTTTTGCAGGCACTACGAAGGCGACCTTGCTGGAAGCCTTGTTGTGCTGGATCCATGGCAAAAAGCATTTATACAGACTTTGTTCGGTTGGCTGGAGAAGGAAACGAATCTTCGGCGTTTTCGCGAATTTCTGCTTTTAGTAGCTCGAAAAAACGGTAAATCCATGCTTTCCGCTTGCATCATGGTGTATATGTTGGTTGCCGATGGCGAGGCTGGCGCTCAGTGTGTGAGCATCGCCACGAAATACGATCAGGCTGCCATAGTTTACAAAACCGCTCGAAAAATCATTGAACAGGACGCCGATCTAGCGGCCTTGGTAAAGCCGATTGTAGGCGGAATGGAATTCAAAATGACGAGTTCCATCATGCGAGCGTTGGCGAGCAATTCGTCCACGATGGACGGCCTAAACCTGCATTACGTCTCATGCGATGAACTGCATGCGCAGCGGGATAGGAATCTATACGACGTAGCGCGGCAGAGCATGAAAGCCCGCAAGCAGCCAATCTTCGGGAGCATTACCACAGCGGGATTTGTGCAAGAAGGCATTTACGAAAGCCTATTCGAGTATGCCCGTGGTGTGGTGATGGGAGAAATTGACGATCCGCGATTTCTTGCTTTGCTCTATATGCTCGATGCGCGAGAAGAGTGGACGGATCCATCTTGCTGGATTAAGGCAAACCCAGGTTTGGGTACGATCAAGAGCACCGTACAGCTTGCCGATGATGTGCAGAAGGCAAAGCACGATCAAAGCTATCTGCCGACGCTCCTTGTAAAAGATTTCAATGTGCAGGAAAACGCATCGACATCATGGCTCCCCTACGATGCCATACAGAACGAGACGGTCGTGGACATGGAGTATCTGCGGCGCTCGTATTGCATTGGAGGCTGTGACCTTTCGGCCACAACGGACCTCACCTGCGCGTCTCTACTGATTCGCAAACCCGACGACGAAAACATTTATGTGCTCCAACAATATTTCCTACCGCGCGCGCGCATCGACGCGCTCACAGAACAGGGCGGCAAACAGGAAGCCCCCTATAAACTGTGGGCGGAACAAGGTTATCTCAAGATTTGCGAAGGGGCAACGGTAGATTACCACGATGTTACTGCTTGGTTTGTCGACATGGTAAAAACCTGGAATATACGCCCGTTGTGGATCGGCTACGACGCCGCATTGTCAGGTTATTGGGTGCAAGAAATGACCGAGTACGGCTTCGATATGGAAAAAGTACGCCAGGGGCCGTATACATGGACCTACCCTATGAAGGATATGGGAGGGGCATTCATGGAGCATCGGGTGATCTACCAGAACAACCCTATTCTGAAGATGTGCCTGCTGAACACGGGGAAAAAGAGCCTGAATCAGGATGGAATCGAGAGCATCCAGCCGGTGAAGATCAAGCAGCGCCGCCGCATCGACGGCGCTGTTTCCCTACTCAACGCCTGGGTGGTTTACCAGAAGCGCATAGACGAATACATGCCCTATATCCGGTAAGATCACGAGAAAGGGGGCTTGACATGGGCCTATTGAATAACCTGTTCAGCCGGGTAAAGTTGCGAGTGATATATGGCTTAGGCGGAGCGACGGCCCCCGTCCGCTTTAGCCGCGAGGCGTATGAACAGGAGCTTGTGCGGGCGATCATCGATTGTATCGCATCACACACAGCCAAAGCCACGGCGCTGCACGTCGTCGTAGATGAAATGGACCGGGTGAAGGAGATCAAACGCAACAGCGCCTATACCAAGCTACTAAACATGGCCCCCAATCACATCATGACCGGCTACGATCTTAAATACAAGGTCATCGGTCAACTGGAAGCAAACACGACGGCTTTGATTTATATCCGATGGAACGCGAAGGAACTGTTACCCGAAGCCATGATTCCAATCCCCTACAGTTCTTTTGAATTTTGGCCGCTCATGGGTGGCGGGTATGCGGTTGAATTCGTAGATGATTTCGGCGAAACGCGATATCTCAACATGGAAGATGTCGTAATACTACGCAAGTATTTCGTTAACAACGAGATTGCCGGGGACGGCAATGCGCCGGTTTACAATTCGCTGTCCATGTCTAAGGCGGCAGATGAAGGGCTTATGGAAGCCCTATCAGTATCAAATAAGGTTCGCGGTCTCCTTAAGCAAAAGAAAGCAATGCTAGACGATGATGATGTGAAGAAAAGCGCGGACGCTTTCACAAAACAGTTTATGGACGCCGCAAAGAATGGTGGCATTGTGGGCGTAGACAGCATGGAGGATTACACCCCGCTGCCGGTGACGCCTTGGGCAGCCAACGCCCCACAAATGAGAGAAATTCGCGAAAACATTATGCGATACTGGCGGATTTCGGAACCTATCTTGACGAGCAATTACAACGAAGACCAATGGCAGGCATTTTTTGAAAGCATCATCGAACCTCGCCTGCTCCAGATGGGTCAGGCGTTCACTTCGGCGTGCTTTACGCCAAACGAGCGAAGCCATGGTAATCGGATTATTTTCACGACCTCAACGCTTTTGCATACCAGCACACGAACTAAGATCAATATATTGCAAGCGTCGCGGGAGACCGGCCTTTTCACTGTCAACGAGCAACGCGAAATGTTCGGGTATGCGCCTGTTGAAGGTGGCGATAAGAGGCAGGTGTCTTTGAACTATGTCAATGCAAACAAACAAGATCAGTATCAAGGCACAGAAGGGAAAAGTGCCGAAGAAGGGGATGAAGAAAATGGAACGCTCGGAACTACGTGAACGGCGTTTTACATTTCAGACGCGGACGGTAGAGATTGAGGGGAACGAGGGCCAGCCGGAGCGCGAATTATGGGTGGAAGGCTGCGCCGTGCGCTTCGACGCGCCTACGGTGCTTTTTGAGTATGACGGCGTAGAGTACAGCGAGCAGATTGCCAGCGGCGCATTTGACGAATGCCGGATGGACGACGTAATTTTTAATTACAACCATTCGGGCAAAGTCATGGCACGGACGCGCAATAGCACGCTCCTGCTGGAGGTGCGTGAGGACGGCCTATACGTTCGTGCGCGCCTGGACGGCACGGAGGAGGGACGCCGGTTGTACGACGAGATTTCCAAAGGATACATCGACCGCATGTCATTCCGGTTCCTCATCGGCAGCGATAACTATGACAATGAAAAACGACTGTGGACGGTATCCCGGATTAAGAAGCTAT
>JAVBNW010000136.1:0-32562 GCA_031551255.1 Eubacteriales bacterium
GCATGCCGCAGCGCTGGCGTTTCTGGCGCTACGTGAAACCGCCGCTAGTTGCGCCTGTTCGCCAAACCTATAAAGCGAAGCAGCTGCAGGATGGACATCAAAGCCGCAACGACATACGTCAACGCCGCCGCGGACAATACCTTTTGCGCGCCGGGGGCCTCATCGCGCTCAAGATAACCCCCCGCCTCCAGGGCATAGAGCGCGCGGGAGGAGGCGTTAAACTCCACCGGCAGCGTAATCAAATGAAAGACGACCGTCGCGGCAAAGCAGATGATGCCGATTTCAAACAGGCCTGTGATGGAGAAAAACGCGCCCGCGATGAACAGGAGCCACACCAATTGGCTGGCGACGCCAACCACGGGGGCGATCGCGTTGCGGATGGAGAGCGGCGCGTAGCCGGCCGCGTGCTGCATCGCGTGCCCGGTTTCATGCGCGGCGATGCCCAGCGCCGCAACGCTGGGGGAATCGTACACGCCCGAGGAAAGCCGAAGCGTTTTCGTGCGCGGGTCGTAATGATCGCTGAGCGTTCCGCCCTGGGCGGGTTCTACCGATACGTCGGAAATACCCGCGTCCCTGAGCATAGCCGCCGCGACTTGTGCGCCGGTTTTTCCGCCGCGCGACGCTACCTGCCCGTATTTGCGAAACCTGGCGTTGAGCATGGCCTGAACGGCCAGCCCCAGCAGCATCGCCAATATAATGGGAATCAACATCGGATCAAACGACAAAGAATAGGGATACATCGCCTACGATCACCTCAAAAACACTATTCGCAAATATCTACAGCAAGCCCGGCCTCGCCTCCAGCAAAATGCCCAGCGCCGACAGCCGGCCTGTGATCGCCGCAAGCGCTTCCTCGTCGGGCGCCCTGAGCGTATGCATATGCACGCCGCCGGTCAGCGCGCACAGCGGGCGGCCGTTTTTCATGTCCTTCATAAACTGCATCACGTCGCGCGCGGTGCCGATCATCAGCTCGTTGCGCATTTGCCCGTAACGGGGATGCTCGACGATCACATCGATCACCCATCCCCCTCCCTCTACCACGGTATAGAGCTCTTGTTCCAGCAGAAACTCTCCGTCGTGCCTGCAGGTGATCACGCAAAATGCGGGGGAACGGGACAGGGCATATCCCCCCGGCGTAGAAAGCACGGGCTCGCCCGCCCGCCTCAGCGCGGCGATATCTTTGACGATAATCTGGCGGGACACGCCGAACTGCGCCGCAAGCGCGGCGCCGGTCACCGGATTCTCCTTGAACCGAAGCGCGGCAAGGATCTCCCTTTGTCTGTCCGTCTTGCCCATATCGCACCTCTTACGCGGCAACGCGCGCCAAATAGCGGATCACGCCAAGGGTCTGTTGACATAATCCGAAATGCCGGATTTCGAACTGATTTTGCGCCTGATGAGGAGCGGGAAGGAGGCGTAGCCAACAGCTATGCTGGGCCGCGAATAGCCTTGCCGAGGCCTTAACCGACGTCGCCGTAGGCAACGCTTCCAGCCCAAGGCAATCGACGGCAAGAAAATCAGGCACAAAAAGCGGCCGAAAGACGGCGTTAAGCGTTTGTATCAACTGGCCCTAAGACAAAAGCCCGACGATGCCGCCGCCCTTGGGATGGGGATAGTATACCACAGTTGCGCTTGCATAAAGTGTGTTCCGCGTGGATAATAGAGGCAGGAATATGACCAAAGCGGATAGGGCGGGAGGAAGCCGATGGAATACCAAGCGCTGTACAGGCAGTGGCGGCCCAAGACCTTCTCTCAAGTCGTTGGGCAAGAGGCGATCAAGGCCACGCTCAGCCGCCAGGTTGCGACGGGCCGCATCGCCCACGCATATCTGTTCAGCGGCACGCGCGGCACGGGCAAAACTTCCATCGCGCGGATCTTATCGCGGGCGGTGAATTGCCTGGATTCCGAAGATGGCGAGCCGTGCGGCCTGTGCGAAAGCTGTGTGGCGCTTAATGACGGCTCTTCGCTGGATGTTGAGGAAATTGACGCGGCATCCAACAACGGCGTAGACGAAATCCGCTCGCTGCGCGATAAGATCCGCTATCCGCCGCAAAGCGGAAAATACCGCGTGTATATCATCGACGAAGTGCACATGCTCTCTACCAGCGCGTTCAACGCGCTGCTTAAAACGCTGGAAGATCCCCCGCCGCACGCTGTGTTGATCTTGGCCACCACCGAGCCCCAGCGCCTTCCGGCCACCATCCTCTCGCGGTGCCAAAGGTTCGACTTTAAGCGGATCCCGCTGGGCGAAATAGCGGGAAGGCTCAGGGAGGCCGCGCAGGGCGCGGGCGCGGCGTACCGGGAAGATGCGATCTACGCCATCGCCAGGGCGGCCGAGGGCGGCATGCGCGATGCGCTCAGCCTACTGGATGTATGCATTGCCGCGGGCGGAGAGATTACGCTGGATACGGTAGAAAGCGCTACCGGATCGGCGGGCCGCGCGTTTTTGTTCGAAATGGGCCGGGCCTTGGCCGCGGGCGATGTAGGCGATGCCCTCCGGCTCGTAGACCGCGCCATGCGCGATGGCCGCGACGCCGCGGTGCTCGCGCGAGATGTCGGCGCCCACCTTCGCACCATGATGGTGCTCTTGGCGGTTGGCGAGGCGGACGGCGCGCGCGTGCTGGAAGTATCACCCGAGGAAGCGCACAACCTGCACGCGCAGGCGAAGGATATGGGCGACGAACGATCGATGCGCGCGCTCGATCTTCTTAGCCGCGTGGAACCGGAGATGCGCTGGGCGGCGCATCCCCGCGCGTTGCTCGAGCTTACGCTCGCCAGGGCATGCCGTCCGGAGACCGAGGCAGACTTAAGCGCGCTTTTGCAACGCATCGAAGCGCTGGAAAAGCAGGTTGAAAAGGGCATCCCCGTCAGAGAGACCCCTGCCGAACCTGCAGCGCCCGCCCCCGCCGTGCGAATCAGCGCCACATCTCCTGCTCCGGCCAAAGGCGGCAGCGGGCCCGCGACGCGCGAGCCATCCGCACAGATACATCCGGAACCGGCGCCGCCTTCCGACAGCGCCAAGCTTTGGCCGGATACGCTGGCGGCCATTCGCAAAACGCACATATCGCTCTATACCGCGCTTCGGCGCGCGAGGATGGAGGGCATACGCGACGGCGTCGCGCTGATAGCGTTCGCGCCGGAAGACGAAGTCTTTCATAAAATGATGCTAATAGAACAAAACCAGCAGGTGCTCAAGGCAGCGCTGGCGCAGGTGGCAGGCAAGGCGCTCGCCGTTAAGATATCTCTGGGCGGCGCGCACCTCCCCCCGCCGGCGCAAGACGCGCCCAAAACGCCGGGCGGCGAACCTGAGGACGATTGGGTTAAGGATGCGATCGAGCTTTTCGGGCGCGATAAAGTCGGCATCTTGGAAAACGGAGGAGACGAAACATGAGAGATTCGCAAAATCGCACGGGCGTCGCGCTGTCGATAGCGTTTTTGACCATCGCCGTTCTGGTGATTGGCGGCCTGATCGCCGGGCAGGCGCTGGGCCTTACTTGGGCGGGCGCATCCGGAACCGGGCGCGCTTCCGGCACAGAGGGGATGACGTGGGCCTCCTCCGCGCCGGGTGCGGGCGCGAACTCGCTAAGCGTGGACGTAATCGACGCAAGCGTGGAAATCTACCCCTCGGGCGACGGCGAGTTTCGCTGGGAATTGCCGGCCGACGACAGCTTTCGCGTGACCGAGGCGGGCAATAACGAGTTGATCATCTCGCAGGAAGATCTCAACCTTTTCTTCAACTGGCGTCCGTCGCGCTCGTATCGCATAACGGTGTGGGTGCCCGAGGAGCTGGATGTGCTCGACATTGCGAGCGTATCGGGCGGGGTGAGCGTTCAGAGCGTATCCTGCAAGAGCTTAAACGCGCATTCCACCAGCGGCAGGGTGGAGCTTGAGGATGTGACCTGCGCATCCGAACTGCGCGCGGGCACGGTTTCCGGCAGGCTTTCCATGGATACCGTCAGCGCGCCTTCCTTGCGCGCGGAGACGACCTCCGGCTCGCTGTCGGGCAGCTTCGTCGCCGCGGACGACGTCAAGGCATCCACGATGTCCGGCGGAATCGACCTTGAGCTTGCGCGCCGGGGCAAGGTGGACATATCCACCGTGTCCGGCTCGCTTGGCCTGGACTGCGATGAGACGATCACCGGCAAGATCAGCACGGTGTCGGGCAGCGTGCGCCTGCGCGCGGCGAGCGATCAGACCGTGCGCTTCTCTACGCTCTCAGGCAGCGT
This sequence comes from Eubacteriales bacterium, assembly GCA_031551255.1. Taxonomy (GTDB): domain Bacteria; phylum Bacillota; class Clostridia; order Christensenellales; family UBA1750; genus JAVBNW01. The sequence continues at coordinate 4,227 of JAVBNW010000136.1, forward strand.
AAGGGATGAGCGCGCCGGGGATTCCGGCAGGGCCGCGGGCAAGGCGGGCGTATTCCAGTACGGCGAGGATTCCGTATCCGTGGAAACCACGTCGGGCAGCATCCGCGTGGAGTAAGTCCCCGCCAAAAAACGCAATATTGCAAAAATCGGCCGCCGCAGGCCGATTTTTTACGCTTCGTAAAGCCGGCCATTCAGCGATGATCATGCGAATTTTATTCTGATTATACATGACCTCGGCATCCCGGAATACTTGAACGATCCTTTCCGCTTCAAATAGGGAATCCCCCGATAATTTCGCAATGCCGTGAAAAGTAACATAGGCGGGAGTGTACATAAAGCCCGTAATGCAATCCCATAGGGCATCCTAGTTTTGCCCATAAAAATCCGGAAATTCCAGCTTGATTCTGAGCTCCTCATGCAAATCAAAATGATAGCGGCAGTTGGAAAAGTCGACGTCGTAGTGCATCCATTCTTTTGTTTTCATATCGAGCCTCCTCTATGGTACTATTTCAATAAAAGTTTTAAAATGGTCATACGACATAAAGATCAATCCGTCGTTGCTGTAATAGATACGGTGTCGTCCTCTGTATCCATACGTATAATTGACATCCGCCTCATGCCATACGCGGCCGGGCGCATCCGGCAGTTTGACTTCATTGTTCCAAAAAAGATCGCCGCCGATCATTCTGCCTGGAATTGCCTCATGTAAGTTTCCCTCCTTCGAATCCCAGCCCATATCTCTAGCTTCATCCTTCGTTAAGTAATACGACGGCAGCTCTCCGCAATGGAAAAAATACCAGTCCGCACCCTCCTCGCCCTGGACGGTGGCGGTTCCTGCCCTCATGGTGGGCAACGGCAAAATATCGCACCGGCAGTTCGGGTGCGCCTTGGGCCGAACGGGCGCGCCGTTGAGCCGGGGCAGCGTAGAGGAATCTTTGGGGTCGACGATCTTACCATTTGCCGTTGTGCAAAATTGACACGTCGTCGCGGTCACCATGGCGACCCACCCGCGCCACCTCTCGCTGCACCCTACAAACACACCTTGATGAATAAACGCCGTAAGGCCCTCGCCCCACTTTGCCAGCGTCTCCCGCAGGGTTTTAAACCACTGGTCAAACCAACTTTTGTCCCGCATGCCGCGCCCCCATCGCATATGTGATGGGGGCGATTAAAATGTAAGTTGTGCGACAAAGTACGACGCAAAAATATGGCAGCACGGGATTAGCCTCGAAACACGTCCCCGTCGCGGTATGCCCGCCATACGTTTTCAAACCAGCGGTCGCCCTCGGTGGGCAGCGGGCGCACCGGGCGGATGCCGCTGCGCGCGCCGACGGGCGCGAGCGAGGTTTCGATAAAGCTGGACGCGAAGCGGTCGTCCGCCGAAGCGGGCAGTGCGTCCGGCCGAAGCGGCCTGTCGGCGATGACGTGCCCGGCGGCGCACGGCATGGACTGCGCCTGCAAGATCATCGAAGAAAGAGTTGCCTGCGCGCAGGCGAGCGCATCCCTCAGGCGCAATACGGCAAGCGTTTCGCCGGCGTGACGCGACGCGGCGCGCTCGTCGGCCCATGCAAGCAGCGCCTTCATATCCGCCACATTGCGCACGGGCCCCGCGCACAGGCTGAACTCTCGCCGAAGGTGCGCGTGCATAAGCTCCGCGTCGTCCCCGCCGGACGCGCCTTGGTGCAAGAAGGAAACCTCTTTTTCCACTTGCGCAAGCGCCTCGTCGCCAAGGCCGTCCGACACGTCGTGGATGTTGGCCGCGATGTGCTGCGCGGCCCTGAGCGAGCCGACCTGCGTCTCGTTCAGCGCCGATCCTCCCGGGCGGTACGCGCCGAAGCAGCCGGATACCTCGCCCGCGGCGTACAGCCCCGCAACGCTCGTTCGCCACCAACGGTCCACCGAAAGGCCGCCGTTTTGGTGCTGCGCGCATACGGCGATGGGTAGCATTTCGCGGGCGAGGTCGATGCCGTGCGAGCGGTAGAGTTCCACGGCATCCGGGTTCATATGCGCCAAGCGCTCGTAGGCGGATGTTTGCGCCGCGCCGCCTTTTGCGAGATAGTCCTGCGCTTCGGGGCCGAGCGCGCCTAAGCGCTTGTAGGCGTCCGGAGAGAAAAAATTGAGGTAGGCGCCCTTCTCCTTATAACAGGCTTCATATACCGCCAAATCCACCCGGGAGGATCCGCCCAGCTTGCGCGAATCAAACGGCCATTGATAGCCCTTGAGAAATATCATGTCGTCCGGGTTGCAGGGCATCCACGACACTAAGATTTCTTCGCCCGTCGCGCTTAGGTAGCGGGGCAGCGCCTGTTGGTACGTGCCCGACAAATTCCACCGAAAGCCGGTGGACGCTATGCCGTACTGCCAAGACCACAGGTTGGCGGCTCTGGCCCCGGCAAGCAGCGCCGCGCCCATCGCCCCCACTTGCGAAGGCGGGTAGACGGTGTGTTCATACAAATCAGCCGCGCCGCCGGTGCACAGGATTACCGCCTTTGCGCTGACGGCGACCAGCGGCGAAAGCCCCCTTCTTACGGCGTTAGGGTCAAAAAACAGCGCGCCGCAAGCGCCCGAAGGGCCGGTGAGGATGCTCACAAGCGCGCCGGTAAGCGTGCGCACCCCGCGCCGCTCAACCCTCTCTCTTAAGCGCTGCGCCATGAAGCGGCTCGTCAAAGGCCCGGCGGAGGTGGCGCGCAGGCGATCGTCGTGGTCGGTGCGGTAGCCAACGTACTCGCCATACTCGTCGTGCGGAAAGGGCACGCCCAACTCGGCCAGCTTGTAAAACGCGGCCGACGAGCCCGCCGCCAGCGCAAGCGCGGTATCGCCATGCATGTGCCCGCCGGCCATATATGTTTCCGCCAGCGCGCGCACAGAATCGCCCGAGGGCGCGAGGCGGTGGAACGTCTGCTTATCGCTGCCCGCGTTCAGCGAAGTTCCGCCGTCAAAATCCTGCGCGGCGAGCAAGGTTTCTACGCCGCGCTTGGCAAGCTCGTCGGAGCAATTAAGCCCTGCGGCCCCCGCGCCGATCACCAGCGCGCAGGTTGGATACAGAGGAATTTTAAAGCCGTCCAGCGAAATATGCATCGCGATGCCTCCTTAACCACGGGCGGGATACCGCCTTGCCTGCCTGGAACCCGCCTTTAGCACGGCGGATTCCGGCCTTGGAATCAAAGCGTGAGGAGAGGTGTTCAACAAGTGCTTGAGAAGGTGGATAAAAAACATTACCATTTCTTTACCTTGTATTTTAACATCGATTAGAGTGCAGCGCCACAGTAGCTTTCCAGCGCCCCTCCATCGTTGCTTGGAGCGGTTGACACCTGCCTTTGCGGCACGCATAATAGCGGTAGAGGATATGGAGGGGTATAGATGATTCAAGGCACGTTGGTCTGCCTTCGCGAATATCGCAAAGAAGACGCCGAGCGCGCACAAGGTTTTTTGAACAACCCGGAGCTTTCAAGGCTTTTGTCCACCGGTGTTCCATTTCCCCTTACGCTGTGGGATGAAGAAAAGTGGGTGGAAAGCCAGAGCGTACAGAAAGAGCTGTATAACTTTGCGATTGAAACCGTTAAAGAACGCCTTTACATCGGCGGCTGTGGCATCAACGCGCTCGATTGGAAAAACCGCGCCGCTACCGTCGGCATCATGATCGGCGACCCGGAGTTCTGGGGCAAAGGCTACGGCACCGAAGCGATGCGGCTTTTAATAGGCTTCATCTTCGAGCAGATGAACATGAACCGTATAGAACTGCGCGTGTTTTCATTCAACGAACGCGCGCGCAAGAGCTACGAAAAAGTCGGCTTCGTTCCGGAAGGAAGGCTGCGCCAGGCGTTGTACCGCGACGGGGCATTTCACGACGAGTTGCCGATGAGTATACTTCGCCACGAATACGATGCACTGTATAGAAAGAAGGATTGACCTTGCTCTATAGCGCTCAGGATTTTCAAACCGCAAAAAGGCGGTCGGCGGGCGCGCGCGCTTCGCTGGCGCTGCTGATCGTCCTTTTATTTGCGGCGGGGCTTTTGCCGATGCTACTTTCGCGAAACATGCTTTTCTCCATCATATTTTCCACCGCCTTTGCGCTGCTCGCGGTATTTTTGTACGGCATGGTGTTTTCGCCTCTATTTGCCTACCGCCGTTTTATGCGTTCGGCTGAAGACGGCATCCGCCACGAGTTTTCAGGCGTGTTTGAAGGCAACGGCGGCGAAAGCGTCAGGGACGGCGTGCGCTTTATTTCCATGAGCTTTCGCGTCTCTCAAGACGAGGAGCCCAGGCTGTGCTATTTCGATGCATCGCTTGCGGATGCCGGGCTTACCCAAGGCCGGGAATATCAGGTAACCCACACCGGCAACTCCATCCTCGCCCTGCGCCCCGCAGGGGAAGGCAAGGGGGCCAAGGGCGATGGCTAGAGTGCTGGTGTGCGTAACGAAGCAGACCTCCTGTGAGCGGCTCATCCGCGCAGGGGCGCAGTTTGCCGCCGAGCAAGGCGGCGAGCTTTCCGTAGTGCACGTCGCCGCGGCAGGGACGAATTTTCTGGAAAGCGAATCCGAAGGCGAAGCGCTGGAGTATTTGTTCGGCATCGCCAAGGAATATGGCGCGGATATGACCGTGCTGCGCGCGGACGACGTGCTGCGCGCTCTAGTGCGCCATGCGCGGGATAAAAGAGCGACGCATATCATCTTGGGCGTAACGACTCATACGATCAGGGGATCCAGCACGCGCATCGCCGCAGAGATGGAAAGGCAGCTCAAAGGCACGCAGGTGATCCCCATCCCGGCATAATCTCTTTTGTAGCGCGTTTCTCTGTGAAGCAAATCTCAAACATAAAACACACTTAATCCTTAGGCCCATACGCCTGGCGCTATGGGAACGATGCCCCCGCAATCGTCATTTCCGAGTCAATCAAATTGCCATGTATTTTGCGCATCCGTGCGGCACGGTATGGGCCGCACATCGCATGCTTTTATAGTTCATTCATTTATATGTATATGCCGCTTCATAGCGGCTTTTTTCGTGAAAAGTGGCCTTGGGGCTCAAAACATGCCCGATGAAGGTTTGGCAGAGGCGTTCCACGTATTCTTGATTCTTCACAACGCCATATCGCAAGCATTTTTTGAGCTTCATCGCATCATTTTTCTTTCAGCCGCTCAAGGTTGCGCCATATTGTTACGATAAACACCATGAGTTCCCTTTTTATGTTTTGAATGAGGAGGTGAAGGCCGTGCAGGTGGCCAATCCCTCGCAGGGATTGTTCCCCGGGCTATCCGCCAAAGGCGCGCCAAGCCGCCCCGCGCAAGCGAGCGCGTCACAGCCGGCAAAAAAAGCGCCGGACTTTGGCTTGGAGTTTGCGATGGCACAGGCGGCCGCGGCAACTGCGGCGCCCGATGTTTCCCCCGACGCTACGCCGGCAAAGGCCGAACCGGAAGCGCCCGTTGCGCAGATCCCCAAGGCGGAAAAGCCTACTACGGAGGATGCGACCCTCCCGGCCGAAGAAGCGGCGGCAGCCGCGGCAGTCATGTCGGCCCTGACGGCCCCGCCGGCCCTGGACGCCTCAACGGCGCCGGAGGACATCTCCGCCCCCACGCAGGCTCTATCGGTAGAACCGGTTATGACAAACCATGATTGGGACGTACCCGCCAATGAAGGCATAACCATTCTCGAAAGACCCGCCGCGGATGCGGCGGAAGCGAATCCGGCGCCCGTCCTGCCCAATCTAAGCGAAGGAACGGAAAAGCAGGCGAGCACAGAGGCGGTCATGGATGACCAGCCTGAGGCGCAGGCCCCCCTAACGCCCCGGGGCGTGCGGGTTCAAGAGGATTCGTTGGCACGGATGCCGGTCGAGATTCCCATCGTCTCCTTTGAGCGGGACCGCGCGGACGACAAAAACGCCCGGCTGGTTTCGAGCTCTTTAGAGAATGAGGATGCCGAACAACTTCCGCCCCCGCCGCCCTCCCGCGTGGAGGTAGGCCCGGTGGCGGCAAAGCGCCAAGACGTCCCCGATGCCCAGGTAAAGCCAGGCCCCGCCAAACAGGCGGAGCCTGAGGAAGGGCCTGTCCTTCAGGGCGCAAAGGAGGCGGCGTTTGCGCTGCCCAAAGAGGAAAGCGAGCCCGTGCCCGCCCCGGCGCTGCAAGTGGCCGACGAAATCGAAATTCAACAGGCGATGGGCCGCGCGCAATTCACCATGAAGCTCAAGCCCGAATCTCTGGGCGAAGTGACCGTACGGCTTACGATGGTGGGAGACGAGATCTCCGCGCGCATCATCACGCGCAGCGAGGGCGCAAGGGCCGCCATCCTCACCGAACTGGGAACGCTCGGGGATGCGATGATCAAAAAGGGCATCGACATCCGCTCGGTGGAGGTGCTTTCGGGCTCCATGGAACACGCGTCGCTGCTGAGCGATAACGGGCGGCAAAACGGCCAGTTCCACGGAGGCAAGCGGCACAAGGGTTCAAACATCCCAACCGTCGAGGCGGTGGAAGCCGCGCAACAGACATACGACCTGTACCTGACCGACACCCTGGCGGACGACGCCGGCGTGGAAGTTCACGCCTAGCGATAAAGGAGCGATACCATGTCCAACATAACGGATGTCTCCAGGAGGACGCTGGAAGATTATTTATCCGCGCAAGATACGCGCAATACGTCCGGCAGCCTTGGCAAAACGGAGTTTATGAGCCTCCTGGTGGCGCAGCTTGCGAACCAGGATCCTCTCGAGCCGGCCAAGGACACCGAGTTTATCGCCCAGCTGGCGCAATTCTCCACGCTGGAGCAGATGCAACTGCTCACCCAGTCCTACTCGAACACGCAGGCCAGCAGCATGGTCGGCAAATATATCGAGGGCTATTACCGCGTCACCCTGCCCGGCGTGGACGCGAACGGCAACGCCGAGTACCGCGAGGAAAAGGTGCAAATCGCCGGCCTGGTTTCGGGCATTAAAATGAAAAACGGCGTGGCGGAGCTTCAGATCCAAGGGCTTAAGGACTACACCGTAAAGCTTGAGGACGTCCAGTATATCGTGGACGCCGAATCGATCGACGGCCTTAGCTTTAACAGTTCCGTGCTCGAATCGAGCGCGCTGATCGGCAAATACGTCAAGGCCACGTTCCCGGGCTATGCCAAGAACGAAGACGGAACCGACAATGAAGACGTGGTGGAAGAGAAAAACGCCGCGGGCTACGTAGACCGCATTTCGGTGGAAAACAGCAAGATCTATGCCCACATCGGCGATACGAAATTCGACGTGCGCTACATCTACGACATCGCGTTGGGCGCCCCCGCAACCGCCGAAACGGACGCGGCAAACGTTCAATCCTCGGCGTACGGTTACGCGGCCGACTACGCGGCCCAGACGGATTACGCATCCGCGCTGGCACAGGCGGCGGCGGATCTCGCGTCCTTGCCGCAGTCCGGCACGGACTACGCGTCCTACGCATCCATTTTACAGAGCGTTACGAGCCAGCTTTCCTGGATCATCCAAAACCTTGGCATGTACGCGTATAATGACGACATGAGCGTAGGCTAACAGACGCCTAACCGCATAAAGTAAGGAGGATACCCCGCCATGATGCGATCTTTGTATTCCGGCGTCTCGGGCCTTCGCAACCACCAGACCCGCATGGACGTCATAGGCAACAACATCGCCAACGTCAACACCGTGGGCTTCAAGGCGAGCCGCACGATTTTCCAAGATATGTACAGCCAGAACATGCGCGCGGCCTCGTCTCCGGGCGAGACCACCGGCGGCACCAATCCGCAGCAGATCGGCTTGGGCATGACGCTCTCCACGATCGACACGCTCTTTACCCGCTCAGCCGCGCAGGTCACCGGCAACACCTACGACCTGATGATCGAGAACGACGGCTTCTTTATCGTGCGCAACGGCTTTGGCAATACTTACGAAGAATACTATACCCGCGCGGGCAACTTCTACGAAGACAAGACGCACTATCTTGTCACCGCCAACGGGTTCTACCTGCAGGGCTTCAAGGCAGGGTTGACCAAGGGCGACGACCCGGTGACCGGGAACCCCGCCACCGTCACCAGCATCGCGGCAGGCCCCGTCACCGCCGGCACTGCGGCCAAAGCAACCATCAGCGCGGCGGCGAATTATGTAACCCTTACCAATAACCGCAAGGATGCCTCGCTCAACGGCAAAAAATACGACGTAACGGTGACCGACAATCTGGACGGCACCTTCGACATCCAAGTTTTTGAGCAGGGCAACGCGACGCCTATCGCAACCCAGGCAAACTTCGACCCGACCGCGGGCCCGCTTGCGCTCACCGTGGATACCGATATACAGCTAGCCGCAGATTTTTCCGCGGCTGCCGACCCCGCCGCGGCCATTATGGGCTTAAGCGGCGCCGTAATTTCCGTGGATAATACGGGCAAAAACCCCAGTGGCGGCGGCACGGCGGTTCTATCAGCGGTGAGCATCGACGGCCTTGGCGCCAAGAACAACAACCGCACCTATGAGCTGACCGTGACGGACGCGGCCAAGCGCGAGGTGGAGATGATCACCAAGGATGCCGACGGCAACATCATCGGCAGAACTACGGTGACGATGCCGGTCAAATCCGCGACGGAGACAAAAGTTGCCACCGTGGGCGACCTAAAGCTCACTTTGGCCATCAATTACGACATTAACGACTTAAACGGCGTCGTGATCAAGACGGACAACGACGGCGTGGATACTACCACGCTCGGCGCGCCCACCTACACGATTTCTACAGAGCTCGACAGGATTTACGTAGACGAAAATCTTTACAATATCAGTATCGACAAGAACGGTAACATCATCGGCATCGTTAGAAAGGATGGAGTCATCAAAGACCCGCTTACAGGCGAGAACATCCCCGTGCTCGCCGAGCAAAAGGTCGTGCTTGGGCGCGTGGCAGTCGCAACATTCGACAACCAGCAGGGCCTTGAAAAAGTGGGCTCCAACCTTTACCGTTCTACCGCCAACACCGGCGAGGCGCAGTACAAATACCCGGGCAGCGACGGCGCGGGCGCGATCAACCCCGGCTCGCTGGAGATGTCCAACGTGGATCTCGCGCAGGAATTCACCGACATGATCGTCACCCAGCGCGGTTTCCAGGCCAACAGCCGCATCATCACGGTGTCTGATACGCTGCTGGAAGAGCTGGTCAACTTAAAGAGATAGCGCCGATTTGCTTGAGCATAACGCGACTTTCCGGTAATACGGAAAATTGCGCAAGGGGCAATGCCGGATGGTTTTCCGACGTATTCATTTGTTTTTTGCACCATGTACGAGATACGGTTTGCAATGAGTCGCTCCTTGGGCGGGGTGCGCGCGGGCGCATCCCGCCGAGGCGCGTGAAAAGGTGGTGGGCCCGTGATACGCGTATCCCGGCTAAACAACGAGCCTTTCTATGTGAATCCAGACGCCATCGAGTTCATCGAGGAGACGCCCGATACGGTGATCTCCCTCGAATCCGGACGCAAGCTGGTGGTATCCGAATCGGCCGATTTAATCATCGAGCGGGTGATTGAATACCGCCGCAGAATTCTGCAAGGGATTCCCGTGCGCACCACGGATGGGCGCGCGTAAAGTACCAAAGAGGTGAACTAGATGGATATAGCAACCGTAGTAGGCCTTTTGATCGGCATCGTGTGCATCGTCTACGGCATGGTCGGCGGCGGCGGCGACGCGATGCTGTTTGTGGACGTATCTTCCATCTTCATTACCATCGGCGGGGCGGTTGGCGCAACGGTCATGTCGTTCCCACTATCCAACCTTACCAAAATGGGCGGGGCGATCAAGGCCTGCTTCATCTCAAAGAAGATCGACCTTAATAAGGATATCGACATGATCATCGATATTGCCAACATCGCCCGCAAGGAAGGCCTGCTCGCGCTGGAAGACGCGGTTGCGAACATGCAGGAGCCATTCCTCAAAAGGGGCATTATGCTCATGGTGGACGGTTCCGACCCGGAACTGATCAAATCCGTGCTGGAGACGGAGCTTAGCTACATAGAAAGCCGCCACGCGGTAGGTTCCGACATGTTTATGACGCTTTCGAGCTATGGCCCGGCGTTCGGCATGATCGGCACGCTGCTGGGCCTCATTCAGATGCTCAGCGGCCTGGACGACCCGAGCACCCTGGGCGCGGGTATGTCCAAGGCATTGATCACCACGCTGTACGGCTCGATGCTCGCCAACATGATCGCAACGCCTATGGGCAAAAAGCTCAGAATTCGCTCCGGCGAAGAAATTCTTGAAAAAGAACTGCTGATGGAAGGGCTTTTGTCGATTCAAGACGGCGAAAACCCGCGCATCATCAGGGATAAGCTTACCTCCTTCCTGTCCCGCAAAGACGCCGCGAAGGCCGCGGCCGGATCTACCGGCGGCAGGCAGGAAACCGCGGAGGCATAGCAGATGGCCAGAAAGAAAAAGGCTGACGAGGGCGGCGGCGGCGCGTATTGGATGGACACCTACGGGGATATGATCACCCTGGTGCTCACCTTTTTCGTGCTGCTGTTTTCGATGTCCACCATCGACGCGGCCAAGTGGGAAGCGCTGGTCGCAACGCTGACGGGCACGCCGATGGCGGTCGTCGCTCCGCTCAACCCCGGTAGATCCATCGCGCCGGACCCCGCGGATCAGGAACCCGAGCCGATGACCCCCGAGCAGGTTGAAGCGGCCGAGCGCGAGGCCGAAAGCGTGCAGAATTTTGACAATCTTTATCAGCAAATTGTCGAATTGGTTGAGCAAAAATCATTGGAGAGCATGCTTCTTGTAGAGCGCCGCGAAAACGAGATCATGATGCGATTTGTAGACAGCATGCTCTTTGACACCGGCAGCGACAACCTCAAAACCGATTCGCTGATCATCGTAACCGATATCGTGGACATTCTTGAGCAGACTCAAGAATACATTAGGCTTATCCACATTGAAGGCCATACGGACAACAGGCCCATCAACAACCAGCGCTTTCACGATAACTGGGATCTTTCCGCGCTGCGCGCTACCTCGGTAGGCCGGTTTATCATGAATCATTCGGATATCGACCGGACGAAATTCAGCGTAGCCGGCCGCGGCGAGGAGATTCCCATCGACACCAATGAAACCGAAGAAGGCCGCGCGCGCAACCGCCGCGTGGATATCCGGGTGGAACGCGACGTGATTGAGAGCGACTACATGCCCTATCCAAACCAGGAACCGGGCGCAACCGCCCCTCCCCGCACCCAGGAATTATGGGATGATATGGGTAATTAGGCGGTAAATGAAAGGTTTCTACCATGTAAACATTTCCAAATTCGCGATAATTCGACACTAAAGGTTGCGTTTCTCACAAAAATACCTTAGAATCTATTTGATATGGGTCTATTTGACACATATCGCATGGGGGTTGCACGATGAAACGATCTGCGCTTCTTCTCTTAGCTGCTCTGATACTCCTGGCTACCTTTCTGGCGGGCTGCGGCGGCGAAACACCGGAAGTGTTCGAGGTATTCTCGCCCGGCGATTATATCGTCGTTAATATCGCGGACAGCTATCGCCTGTTAAAAATCGCCCCCGTGCTGGTCATCAACATTCCGCTCGACGCCAACCGCGAGGGGATGGATATTACGCTTAACGACGAACTGAAAAAGATACAGCCGCTAATTCGAGACGAAATCAACATCGTTGTGCGGGTCAAGACCGAGGCGGAGCTAAAAGACGTCGGCGCTCAGGATCAACTGCGCGGCGAGATTACCGCCGCCTTGCAAAGCAAGTTGGGCATGACGTACGTTACCAACGTATACTTCAGCGATTTCGTCGTGCAGTAGCATAACCTGATAGAAATTTTCATTCACAGATAAAAAAAGAGCGTTGCTTGAGGGGGGATGCCGGTTTGTCGAACGTATTGTCGCAAGACGAAATTGACGCGTTGCTCAACGCGCTTTCATCGGGCGAAGAGGTCGAGGCCGCATCTTCGGAACCCCTCAAAGGTGAGGTGCGCCTTTACGATTTTAGGGATGCCAATAAATTCCCGAAGGAACAAATACGCACACTCTCCAGCGTCTACGAAAACTTTGCGCAGCTCTTTGCCAACCAGCTTACAGGCACGCTCAGAGCTGCTTGTAATGTAAAGGTGCTTTCAATCGAAGAGACGACGTATTTTAACTTCAACTCCGCCATCCCCTCTCCGGTGATCTTGGCAATCCTTAACATGACTCCGCTGGAAGGCTCGGTGCTGATGATCATCACCTCGGAGGTCGCCTATTCGATGATCAACCGCGTGTTTGGTGGCTCGTTCGAGGCGAGGGATACGCAAAAGACCTTCACGGAAATTGAATTGGTGATCATTGAGCGCATTGTGCACCAGATCATGGGGCTGATGGATGAATCCTGGCAAAAGGTCGTGGAAGTGGACGCAACCCTCGAGCGCATTGAAACCAGCCCCCAATTTGCACAAATCGTAGCGCTGAACGAACCCGTGGCCGTCGTTACGTTAGAAATCGATGTCGGCGGAGCCGTGGGGCTTATCAACATCTGCATTCCCCACTTGGCGATCGAGCCGATCGCACAGCAATTGTCGACAAAGCTATGGTTTACATCGTCCCACCAACGCCAGGTTGAACCGCGCACCGACGATATTCGCGATAAGCTGAGCAAGTCGGATGTCACGCTGCGCACGGTGTTCAACGAAACCCCCGCTCTGGTGCGCGATATCTTAAGCCTTCAGGTGGGGGATGTCGTGCAGCTTAACCATAGCGTGGACAAATGCGTAACGGTAGAGGTGGAGGGCGTACCAAAATTCTCGGGCGTGATCGGCGTGCGTGGTTCGCGGTATGCGGTTCAGGTGGTCGATCTCATCCAAGAGGAGGACTTCCATGAGTGAAAACTTGACGCCGGAACAGATTGAAGCGTTGTTCGGCTCTTCCGACGTTCCGCCAGAGGCCGACACGGCAGTCATCAATGGCTCAGGGGAGCTGCTTTCCGATGAAGAGGCCGACATCCTGGGCGAAGTCGGCAATATGTGCATGGGCGCTTCGGCGACGACCATGTACACCATTCTGGGAAGAAAAGTAAACATCACCACGCCCAAGGTATGGGTATATCCCAACCTCGTGTCGATGTTGTCGGAGTACAACGTTCCCTACATCGTCGTCGAAGTTAACTACACCGAAGGCGTGACCGGCCGCAATCTGCTTTTGCTCAAAACGACCGATGCGGCGATGATCACCGATATTATGATGGGCGGCGACGGCAATGTGGATCTTGACCACGTTGAGCTCAACGAGCTGCATCTGAGCGCCATCAGCGAAATCATGAACCAAATGGTTGCCGCAGGGGCCACCTCCATGTCCCAAATCCTCAACATGATCGTGAACATCTCTCCGCCCAGCGCCACGCTGGTAGACTTGGCGATCAACGACACCGGGCTTTGGGAGAGCGAAAACGACAGAATCATCAAAATCTCCTTCAGCATGGAAATCGAGGGCCTGCTCAACAGCGAGCTTATGCAGGTAATGCCCTATAGCTTCGGCAAGCATCTGGTAGATGTGTTGCTCAAGGGGCAAGACGAAAGCGCCTCCGCGCCCCCGGTATCGCCCGCGCCAACCGAATCCCATGCACCTTCGACAACTTCGGCGTTTGTCGAGCCTTCGCCAAGCTACGCCGCGCCGCCCTCCGCTTATGCGGCCCCGCCGCCCGCCTACAGCGCGCCTCCGGCAACGGCGCACGCGCAGCCGGTAAATGTACAGCCCGTACAGTATCAATCCTTCGATCCGCAGCCTTATGCGCCGGCCGGCGTGCACGATAACCTGGATATGATCATCGACGTGCCGTTGCAGGTAACCGTGGAGCTTGGCAAGGCCCGCAAGAGCATCAAGGAAGTGTTGGATTTTAACATCGGCTCCGTCATCGTGCTGGATAAGCTCGCAGGCGAGTTGGTAGAAGTCGTCGTCAACGGCAAGCTGATTGCCCGCGGCGAGGTGGTGGTTATCGATGAAAACTACGGCGTACGCATTACGGAAATCGTCGCGCCAAATAGAAGGCTATAAACGAATATTAGGAAAGCGCCGCATGTACGTAATGCAGCGCTTTGTTTTTCGATAAAATTATTTGCGCTATAAAAGGGCACATAGGCTCATAGCATTTTGGGCATTCGGGGGTCTCACATGCAATAGAGACTCTTTTTTTCGCGTCGGCGATATCCTTCTTTTCCCCGGTTTCGACGGAAATTGTACGGATTTCCAAATATTCGCATGCCGGAACGGCTGCTAAATCAGGCAACTTATGACATGATCCGGTCGTCTAATAGCAGGAATACATCGCAAGAAATGTGTGGTGAAGCGTTTGGCTGGTAAGAAACAGCCTATCGTGCGTCTTCGCGACGTCAGCAAGGTGTATATCATCGGAACGACGCGCTTACGCGCGCTGGATAAGGTGACGCTGGATATTGCACCTGGCGAATTCGTGTGTATCTGTGGTAGATCGGGTTCCGGTAAGTCTACCCTGCTGAACATGATGGCGGGGCTCGAGCCGCCCACGCGCGGCGAAATCGTCATCGCGGATCAGCACATCGAGCAGCTGAACGAATCGCGCCTGGTGCGCTTTCGGCTGCAAAATGTAGGGTTCATTTTTCAGCAATTCAATTTATTCCCCTATATGGATGCGCTGGAAAACGTGGCGATGCCGTTGGTGTATCGCGGTATCGGCAAAGCCAAGCGCAGAAAGCAGGCGCAGGAGGCACTGGAGGCCGTAGGCCTCATGACGCACGCAAAACACAAACCCTCGCAAATGTCGGGCGGCCAGCAGCAGCGCGTGGGTATTGCGCGCGCTCTAGTATCCGGCGCGCCGATCCTCTTTGCCGACGAACCGACGGGTAACTTGGATTCGCGCACCAGCGACGACATCCTCAACCTGATCCGCAACATCACAAAAAAAACCGGCTGCACGTTGATCATGGTCACCCATGACAACGAAATCGCCTGCAAGGCGGACAGGGTGGTTCACCTGCTCGACGGCAGGATCGTCGATATCGAAATTCCAGAACACACCATCGAGGAGGGACTTGCATGATGAGACCGATGAAGCTTGCCGCCGCCGCACTGGCGTTACTGTTCCTGTGCCTGCCGCTCACCGCCGCGGCATCGGGCGATTTCGACACCAACCCCTACGACAACGACGCGGTGGCCATGAAGGGCGACATGACGCTGGGGCGTTCGGATATCGCTACAGACGACGCGCAGGGCAATGTGGAAGTGCGTTTGCACTTGTTGTATAAGGGTTCGGATATCTTCACGGATGCGAACCTAAGCTTTTTCGATCTCTCGCCCATCGTCGATGATTTGGAAAAGTACCCCTTTGAAGTAACCTGGGGTAGTTATAGGCTTACCGCCGGAGATCAGAAGCGGGACGCGCTCTATAGTCCAAGTCCCAGCCAAGCGGGGCAGGTATCCCGTACATACTTCCCCTTTCAGTTCAAAACAAAGAAAGATGTGATCAACGGCACCTACCCCATCAAGTTTAAGGTGCGCTTCCTGCACGCGGGCCAAAACCCGGCAAAGGTTGCCGTGGTGGAGGATACCCTGGAAGTGTTTGTGCGCATTACGCATGGCAAGGACCCGGAAACCCCCACCCCGACCCCCACCCCGACGCCGGTGGTCGACGCCACGCCCAAGCCGCAGGCGAGGGTCATCATGAAGCAGTACATCATGGATCCTGCCGACGTGATCGGCGGAGATTCGTTCGACCTTACGATGGTGTTGGAAAACACGCATACCTCAATGGAAGTGCGCAACATGAAATGCTCCATCGCCGAGGCGAAGGGCACGGTGCTGCCCGAATCGGGCTCCAGCTCGTTCTTTATCCAATCCATCGGCCCGGGCAAAACCTACGAAGTGAAGCTTCGGATGCAGGCCCTGCCCAGCGCGGGCATCGAGCCGGTGAAGATGACCTTGACAATGAATTACGACGATAAGAACGATAAGCACACGGAAACCGAAGAGTTTACCTTGCCCATCCATCAGGTAATCAAACTGAAGGTCGACGACCCGATCTGCCCTTCGGAAAGCTATGTCGACGCGCCGTTTAACCTGATGCTCAACATCTACAACGTCGGCAAGGCCTCGATGTTCAATACCATGATAACGCTGGAGAGCGACACGCTGGAAGCGGATGAGAATATGTTTGCGGGCACGCTGGCCGCAGGCGCGCAGGCCACGTTCGACGTGATGGTTACCGCGCCCTCCGCCAAGCTTATGAACGGCACGCCGGGCGAAGACCTCGATCCTTCGCAGATCCTGCCCGACGACGCGCCTACGGGCGATGTCCCCGAAGGCGAAGGCGCTCAAGGCGAACCGCTTCCCGCTTCGACCCCGATAGGCGCGGTGCTGACGGGCCGTACCGCCAGCATGGCCATCGCCATGCCGATAGGTGGCGGTAGCAGCGGTGGCGGCGGCGGCGGCGTGGGTACGATGCTGGCCCAGGGCAACATCGTCATCACCTACGAAGACGACTTTGGCACGGTATTCCGCAAAGAGGTGCCGATTTCGGTGAGCATCCTCAGCTACGACCAGGCCTATGGCAACGACATGGGCATGATGCAGTACGACTACGACTACGAGCGCCAGCTGCTGGTCGACCGCGCGACGGGCCAGTATTACGATCCGATGACCATGGAGCCCGTCGAGCTGGGCGTCAACCCTTTTATCTACATCGGCATCGGCGCCGGTGCGCTGGTCGTGATCATCATCGCGCTGATCGTGGTGCTGCGCATGCGCAAGAAGAGAAGACTCGCGAAGGAGCAGGCGCTTGAACTCCAGCACGACGTAGAGGCGCTTGAGGGGGAGGACCATGAGGTGGAATGACCTTCTCGCCCAAAGCCTGCAAAACCTGTGGCGACGGAAGATGCGCACGATTCTCACCATCGTAGGCGTGATGATCGGCACCACTTCCATCGTAATCATGCTATCCATTGGCCTGGGTGCGACCCATCAGTTCGAAGAAGATACCCAGAATATGGATAGTTTGACGTTGATTACCGTATACGACTACAGCGCCAACGATCCTTCTACGAAAAACCGCAGCAAGGATAGGATCGACGACACGTTTATACGCAAGATCGAGCAGATACCCCACGTCGTGATGGCGACCCCGGTGCTGCGCGCCTATCCTACAAGCGCCAACATTCAGGTAAAGACGCGCAAGTATTCTTCCTACGGCGATTTGCAAGGCATCCGGCGCGAGGCGTTTGAGCTGATGGACATCCCGATCATGGAAGGCGGCGCCCCGCAAAGCGAATCCATAAAGCCCATCGAAATCGTGCTGGGCAAGGACAGTAAGATGAACTTTCACAAGCAAAACTCAAACGTATGGGGAGAAGAGCCGGATATCGACTGGTTCAATGTCGATTTTACGCTGGAGTACACATCCTGGAAGGATGGAAAGGAAGATATCCTCAAAAAATACGAGGCGAAGATCGTCGGCATTTCGGGCAATCCCGACAGCCGCTATTACAGCCAATACAACTACGGCATGTACATGGAGATCAACGCGCTCAAAAAGCTGATCAAGGAAAACCCGAAGCTCTACGATAATGTTTCCACCGACCGCTACGAACAGTGTTACGTAAAAGTAGACGACTATAAGAACGTCGAAAAGGTGATGGACGCGATCAAGGAGGGCAATACCCTCGCTGTTAATTCCGACATGGAGTGGATCAACGCGTCGCGCCGCCAGGCACAGTCGCTGCAGCTTCTGCTGGGCGGCATCGGCGGGATTACGATGCTGGTCGCAGCAATTTCCATCGCCAATACGATGCTGATGTCCATCTACGAGCGCACGCGCGAGATCGGCGTAATGAAGGTGCTCGGCTGCCGTCTTTCCAATATTTCGATGCTGTTTCTGGGCGAGGCGGGGTTCATCGGCCTGTTCGGCGGGGCGGTGGGCATAGGCCTAAGTTACGGGCTTTCGGTGCTGCTGAACTTTATCTTCTCCTACTATGGAGGGTTCGGCGGCGGTTCGATGCAAAGCTATATGCCGCCGTGGCTTGCGGTACTGGCCTTAGTCTTCGCGGTTTTCGTAGGCATTCTGTCGGGGCTGTATCCCTCACAAAGGGCGATGCGCCTATCGGCGCTGGCGGCGATTCGAAACGACGTCTAACGAGCCCGGCGGATTGCTTCCTATTCGAGTTATTATGATACAGAAGCAATCCGCCGGAGCTCCGGGAGAGGGGGGATCGCGATCCCTCGCCGGGGCTCACTGCGCTTCATACCCCCGATGTTGCGACATCGGGGGTATGTCCGCTTCGTGGCCCCTCCTCTTCCTACAAGACGCTCAGGCGCCTTGTAGGAGTAAGAAAAACGAAGATCGTGGGCTCCGTGCCTTCTTCGTCGTTCCTATTCCATAAAGCCGCCGCAGTGCTTTGAAAATAGAAAAAACGGAGAACGTGGGCTTCGCGCCTTCTTCGTCGTTCTTCTTACTCCTCAAAATCGCCTCAGCGGTTTTGAGGAAGAGGAGGAGCGGCGGAGTGAGCGGGCTTTCACACCGCAGTGTGGAAGCGAGCGATACGCAGCCCGCGACGACGAAGGGTTGACAGCAAAAACCTGCATTGCTATACTTAGCCAAGCAAACTATTAGCCTACCAAAGGAAGTGTGTATGGTGGATGTGGTGAGCCGCGAACTCAACGATCTTTTGACCGGCGCATTTGATTTGGTGGTCAAAGTCGAGCAGACGACATTTCGCGGCACGAAGTACAACGATTTAACAGTCGCCGAAATCCACACCATCGATGCGATCGGGCGCGGCGAACGCTCCATGGGCGAGGTGGCGGGCGCGCTGGGCGTAACGCTTGCCACACTGAATGCCTCCGTCGGCAGGCTGTGCCGCAAAGGCTATGTAGAGCGGCGACGCACCGAAGAAGATCGCAGGCTTGTGCTTGTTCGGTTGACGCGTCCGGGCGGCGTCGTCTATCGCTTGCACGAGCATTTTCATGAAAAGATGATTGCCCGCTCGCTTGCCGAGCTCACGGAAGGGGAGCGAGAGGCATTGGCCAGCGCGCTAGGTAAAATGCGAGAGTTTTTCCAGGAAATATCCAGCGTGGAATTGGACGAGGAGGCGAGGGCGTGAGCCTTGGCATACTGGGAACGGGCAGCACGCTGCCCTCGCGCTTGTTGACGAATTTCGACCTTGCAAAAATGGTGGATACCTCCGATGAGTGGATCAGGACGCGTACGGGGATTCGCGAACGCAGGTTGTGCGGCGAAGGCGAGAATACGCTCACTATGGGCGTCGCCGCCGCGCGCGCCGCACTTGAGGATGCGGGCGTGGATGCGAAAGACCTAAAGCTCATCATCTGCCATTCGGTCGCTCCGCATCAAATCGTACCTCCGCTTGCTTGCCAAATCATGGGCGAACTCGGCGCAAGCTGTCCGGCTTTCGATATGAACTGCGCCTGCACAGGCTTTTTGTATGAACTGGCCATCGCCGACGCAATGAATATCGGGCCTGCGTTGCTCGTGTGCTCCGAACAAACAAGCCGCTATGTCGATTTTACCGATAGGCGCATTTGTGTACTGTTTGGCGACGGCGCCGGGGCTGCGGTAACCGCGCCCGCGACGCTTGGCAAAGGGCTTTTTCACACCGACATCCGCTCGACGCCGGATGTGCGCAACTCCCTCACGGCGGCGGGCATCAACAATCGCGGCGAAAGCGGCGAGCTTTTATCAAGCTTCCTTGCGATGGACGGGCAAGAGGTCTACAAATTTGCCGCCCGCGAGATGATGGATCTTTTAAAGACTACCTTCGAAGCCACCGGCCTTTCCTATCAGGATTTTGCGTACATCATACCGCATCAGGCGAACATTCGCATCATCCAATCCTGTTCGGAACGGCTGGATATTCCATGGGAAAAGTTTTATATCAACATCGATCACACCGGCAATATCTCCTCGGCCACCGTCCCGTTGGCGCTTGACGAGCTGCGCCGCTTAGGCAGGGCGGGCGCGGGCGACCGCATACTGCTGGCGGGCTTCGGCGCGGGCTGGACGGCCGGAGCGGCGGCCCTTACCTTGTAGCTTTCCCGGGAAAACAAGGCCCTCGTGGGCGCGTATCCTTGCTGTCTCTTGCCAAAGGCATCGACATAATTTGTATTGGAGGAATTCTCATGTTCGAAACCGTTGCTAAAATCATCGCGGACAAAATGGACATCGACGTCGCCGATATCAAGCCCGAATCCACGTTCGCGGATCTAACCATCGACTCGCTGGACATGGTGGAGATCACCATGGACATCGAGGAAGCGTTCTCCATTACGCTGGAGAAAAACGAAGGCATGGAATCCGTGGCGGATCTCGTCGCCTATATCGAACAGGTCAAGGGCTAAGCCGATGAAGACGCGCATAACCCAGTTGCTCGGTATCGAATACCCCATCGTGCAGGGCGGTATGGCCTGGGTGGCCAACGGTCATCTAGCCGCAGCCGTTTCGGCGGGAGGGGGGCTTGGGCTGATCGGCGCGGCAAACGCCCCGGTAGAATGGGTGCGCGCGCAAATTCGCCTCGTGCGGTCGGTAACCGATAAGCCCTTCGGCGTAAACATCATGTTGATGTCTCCCACCGCGCCGGACATCGCCAAGCTCGTCATCGAGGAAAACGTGCCTGTCGTCACCACCGGCGCGGGCAACCCCAGCCCGTTCATCCCCATGTGGAAAGAGGCCGGCATAAAAGTGATTCCGGTGGTGCCCACCAGCGCGCTGGCCGTGCGCATGCAGCGGGCGGGCGCGGATGCGCTCGTCGCCGAAGGCAGCGAGGCGGGCGGGCACATCGGAGAGCTCAACACCATGGCGCTTACCCCGCAAATTGTCGACGCCGTCAACATTCCGGTGATCGCCGCCGGCGGCATCGCCGATGGGCGCGGCCTGGCGGCTGCGCTCGTGTTGGGCGCTTCCGGCGTACAGGTAGGCACCCGCTTCATCTGTTCCACCGAGTGCACCGCGCATGCAAACTTCAAGCAGAAGATCCTCGACGCTAAGGATTCCGACACCCGCGTGACGGGGCGGCCCACCGGCCATCCGGTGCGCGTGCTGCGCAATCGGCTTGCCCGTCAGTTCCAGGACGCCGAAGCCGCAGGGGCGACCCCCGAGCAGCTGGAGGCCATGGGCGAGGGCAAGCTCAGGGCCGCGGTGGTGGACGGCGATGTGGAATTTGGCTCCGTGATGGCGGGGCAGTCCGCAGGGTTGGTACACCGCATTATGCCCGCCGCCGAAATCATAAGAGAAATGGTTTTACAAGCGGAAGAAATTTTTTCAGGGGGCATCGCGCATGGGTAAGATAGCGTTTGTGTTCTCCGGCCAGGGCGCGCAAACCTCGGGCATGGGGAAGGATTGGTACGACGCAAGCCCGGCGGCCCGCGAGGTATTTGCCGTTGCGGACGAGGTGCTTGGGTATTCGGTATCGCAAATGTGCTTCACCGGGGAACAGGAAGATTTAAACCGTACGATTTATACACAGCCCTGCGTGCTGGCGGTGGATATTGCCGCCGCGCGCGCACTGATGGAAAAGGGAATTCGGCCGGATGGTTGTGCGGGATTTTCGTTGGGCGAATTTGCGGCGCTTGCCGTCGCCGGTGCGTTTGACGATCGAACCGCGTTTTCCCTGATCGCTAGGCGCGCTCTGTATATGCAGGAGGCCTGCAAGCAGGCGGAAGGCGGCATGGTGGCGGTGCTGGGCGCAGACGCCGCCGATGTAGAGGCTTTATGCGAATCGTGCGCAAATGTGTGGGTCGTCAATTATAACTGCCCCGGGCAGATCGTGGTTTCCGGATTGAAGGAGGATCTCGATCGCTTCGTCGCGCTCGCCGCAGAGAAAAAAATGCGGGTGACCCCTCTTGCGACGTCAGGCGCATTCCATACCAAGGTCATGGCTTCGGCGGCCCCGCGCCTTATGGAGGATTTGCTCTCCTCCCCTTTTCTGTCGCTTTCCGTGCCGGTATACGGCAATACGCTTGCCAAGCCCTATCCCACCGATGCGCAGGAAGCGCGAGAGCTGCTGTCCAAGCAGCTCATGAACCCGGTGCGCTGGGAGCAGAGCATCCGGGCGATGGCAGCGCAGGGCTACGATACCTTTGTGGAGTGCGGGCCGGGGAAAACCCTGACGGGCTTCTTTAAGCGGATGAAGCTCGACGTGCGCGCAGCGACCGCCACAGAGCTATACGCGGAGGGATGAGTATGCAAACGCAGGGGATGAGCGCGCTCGTCACAGGCGCCTCGCGCGGCATCGGGCGGGCAATCGCGCTTAGGCTGGCCAAAGACGGCTACGCGGTCGTGGCAAATTATGCGGGCTCTAAAGACATGGCGGATTCCCTCGTACGGGAAATCGAATTGGGCGGCGGCAGGGCCCTGGCCTTTTGCGCGGACGTCTCAGACCTTGCGCAGGCGAAGGAACTTATCGAAGCCGCCGAGGCCTTCGCGCCCATCGGCGCGTTGGTGAACAATGCGGGCATCGCCAAGGACGGCTTGGTGATGCGAATGAACGAGGACGACCTCAACCGCGTTTTGGATGTGAACCTAAAAGGCGCGTTTCATACCCTGCGCTATGTTTCGCCGCTGATGATGCGCAGGCGCATGGGTTCGATCGTGAGCATCTCTTCCGTAGTAGGTTCCATGGGCAATGCCGGCCAGTCGGCCTATGCGGCGGCGAAGGCGGGCCTTCTAGGGCTTACTAAATCGGCGGCAAGAGAGCTTGCGCCCCGAGGGGTTACGGTAAACGCGGTGCTGCCCGGCTATATCGAAACCGATATGACCGCCGCGCTCAGCGACGGCGTGCGCGACGCCTTTGTGGCTTCCGTGCCGCTGGGCAGGGCGGGCAGCGCCCAGGACGTCGCCGAAATGGTGGCGTTTCTGTGCGGCGCGGGTTCGCGCTACATCACCGGCCACGAGTTTTTTGTGGACGGCGGCTTAAGAATGTAACGGCTGCAAGGCTTGCATAGTTGTTCCTAAGGGAATGAGCGGCCGGCTTGTTGGGGAGGATGGCATGACGAGACGGGTTGTCGTAACCGGCCAGGGCGCGGTTTCGCCGCTGGGCATCGGCGTATCCCCCATGTGGGATGCGATGCGCGCGGGGAGGCACGGCATTGCGCCGATTCAGCAGATGGATACCGAAGGCTTCAAGGTGCATTTGGGCTGCGAAGTAAAGGATTTTGACCCCGCGCAGTACCTCGAGCGCAAGGAGGCCCGACGCATGGACCGGTTTTGCCAGTTTGCGGTGATCGCGGCGGACGAGGCGATTGCGCAGGCGGGCTTCGATATGGAAAACGAAAACCCCGAGCGCTTTGCAGTGCTGGTTGGATCGGGCATCGGAGGCCTTTACACCACCGAAACCGAATCCGTAAGGCTTCGCGATCGCGGCCCTGCCAAGGTGGCCCCTTTGCTCGTGCCGATGATGATCGTCAACATGGCCCCGGGGCTGATCGCGATGCGCCATGGGCTCAAAGGCCCGTGCACGAGCGTCGTAACCGCCTGCGCCACCGGCACGAACGCGATAGGCGACGCGTTTCGCATGATCAAGCACGGATATGCGGATGTATGCGTGACGGGCGGAGCCGAAGCGACGATCACGCCTTTGGGCATCGCGGGCTTTACGCAGATTCAGGCGATGACCGAGCGGACCAACCCGGACCGCGC
Source organism: Eubacteriales bacterium (assembly GCA_031551255.1). GTDB lineage: Bacteria > Bacillota > Clostridia > Christensenellales > UBA1750 > JAVBNW01. The sequence goes on from JAVBNW010000136.1 coordinate 27,853, forward strand.
GTCCATTCCCTTTGATAAAGAGCGGGACGGCTTTGTGATCGGCGAAGGCGCGGGCATGGTGGTGCTCGAAGAATATGACCGCGCTGTTGCGCGCGGGGCGACGATCCTGGGCGAGGTGCTCGGCTACGGTTCGACCTGCGACGCCTATCATATGACCGCACCGGATCCGGAGGGAGCGGGTGCTGCGAACGCCATGCGCTTGGCGATTGAAGAATCCGGCGCATCGCCCCGCGACATCGGCTACATCAACGCGCACGGCACCTCCACCCCGCCCAACGACCGCGTGGAAACGATCGCGATCAAGAAAGTCTTTGGCGAATACGCCGAAAAAATTGCGGTCTCTTCCACCAAATCGATGACCGGGCACATGCTCGGCGCAGCGGGCGCCGTAGAGGCGATCGTCTGCCTCATGGCAATGCGCGACGGCTTCATCCCCCCCACCATAGGGCTTATGGCGCCCGATCCGCAGTGCGATCTCGACTACGTTCCGGGCAAGGGGCGGAGCGCTGCCGTCGATTACAGTCTTTCCAACTCGATGGGCTTTGGTGGACACAACGCGGCGCTCTTGTTCGGGCGCGGAAAATAGGAGGCCGGCATGGACATACGGCAGATCGAGCGCTTGATGCGCACCATGCAACAATACGGAGTTACATCGCTGGAATTGAGCGAGGGTGACACAAAGCTTTGCCTCGCTCGCAACGAAGAGCCGCCGGCGCAAGCGGTGCTTGTGGCAGAGGCGGCTTTGGCAACGCTGCCGCCCGTGCTCCCGACACCCACGGACAGCGCGCCCGAAATGCCCAAACAGGGCGGCGGCAAGGAAGTGCTCTCCCCGATGGTGGGCACGTTCCATCCCCACCCGAAAAACCCTGTTAAACTGGGGAGCAAGCTGAAAAAGGGCGACGTGCTGTGCGTGATCGAGGCGATGAAGCTGATGAACGACATCGTGATGGAAGAGGATGGCGAAATTACCTTCCTCGCGTTGAAGGATGGCGACATGGTCGAATTCGGGCAAGTGATCGCCCAGTATAAGTGAGGTAGCCTATGCTAAACCGCGAACAGATCATGGAAATTTTGCCGCATCGCGAACCGTTTTTGCTGGTGGATGAGATCGTCGAGTTGGAGCCCGGCGTGCGCGCGGTGGGTATATTAAGGGTGGATGAGCGCATCGATGCGCTGCGCGGTCACTTTCCCGGCAACCCGGTGATGCCGGGGGTTTTGCAGGTGGAAGCGATGGCGCAGGTGGGCGCGGTGGCGATCCTCACCCTGCCCCAGTATGCGGGGAAGCTCGCGCTGTTCGGCGGCATCGACAAGGCCCGCTTCCGCAGGCAGGTAAAGCCAGGCGACGAACTGCACATGGAGGTTACGATGGACACTTTGCGCGCTTCGGCCGGCAAGGGCACGGCCATAGCCACTGTAAACGGCGAACGAAGCGCCGAGCTTACAATGTTGTTCATGTTGGGATGATAACGGTCGCAATCCCCTATGCACAAGGCGCATTGGCACTACATGACGTACCGACAGGGCAAGACGAGGTGACGCAATGTTTTCCAAGGTTTTGATCGCCAACCGCGGCGAAATCGCGCTGCGCGTGCTGCGCGCGTGCCGCGAACTGGGCATCGAGACTGTGGCGGTCTATTCCCAGGGTGACCGCGCGGCGCTTCATGCGCAGCTCGCGGATGAATCGGTGTGCATCGGCCCCCCTATGCCGCGCGACAGCTATCTAAACATGCACGCCGTTTTATCGGCTACGGTTGCGACCGGCGCGGTTGCCATCCATCCGGGCTACGGCTTTCTTTCGGAGAACGCCACGTTTGCGTCGATGTGCCGTCGGTGCAACATCGCGTTCATCGGCCCAGAGCCTGATGCGATGGAGCGCATGGGCAATAAAATGAACGCGCGCCTTACCATGATAGAGGCAGGGGTTCCGGTTATCCCCGGCTCGCAAGGCGTTTTGCAATCCGCTCAGGAAGCGCGCGAATTGGCCGACCGGGTGGGCTATCCGGTCATGATCAAGGCCTCCGCGGGCGGCGGCGGGCGCGGCATCCGCAAGGCAAACGGCCCCGAAGAAGTCGAAAACCTGTTCCTTGCCGCCCAGGCCGAAGCCGCCGCGGCATTTGGCGACGGCTCGCTCTACCTTGAAAAGTGCATCGAAAACGCGCGGCACGTCGAGGTGCAGCTGCTGTGCGACGCGCACGGCAACGCGCTGCACCTGTTCGAGCGGGATTGCTCCATGCAGCGGCGCAACCAGAAGGTGCTGGAAGAGTCTCCCTGCCCCGCACTGAAGGACGAGATACGCCAGGCGATGGGGCGAGATGCGGTAAAGGCCGCCAAGGCCGTCGGCTATACGAACGCGGGCACGGTAGAGTTTTTGTTGGATCAAAATGGCCAATACTACTTTATGGAGATGAATGCGCGCATCCAGGTGGAGCATCCGGTAACCGAGGCCGTAACGGGGCTGGACCTCGTCAAGTGGCAGATCCTGATCGCGTCGGGGGAAAGGCTTCCCTACCGGCAAGAGGACATCCGCCTTGCTGGCGCGTCCATCGAATGCCGCATCAACGCGGAGGACCCGGAGGCGGCGTTCCGCCCCACCACCGGCACCGTAGGCATGCTGCACATCCCCGGCGGGCCGGGCGTGCGCTTTGATACGCTGCTCTACCCCACCTATACGGTTCCGCCATATTATGATAATATGTTGGGCAAGCTGATCGTGCATGCGCAGACGCGTCGGGAGGCGATCGCGAAGATGCGCTCGTCGCTGGAGGAGCTGGTGATCGACGGCATCGTCACCAATGCGGATTTCCAGATGGAGCTTTTATCCTCCGAGCCGTTTCTCTCGGGCGCGTATAATACCGGCACGATCGCAGGGCTGATGGACAGATAAGGCGGTAAGGCCATGCAATTGTTTGAAAACTTTAGCTTCAAAAAGAAAAAAATCGTCACCAGAACCATCCACCAGGATGGGGCGGTGGCGCCTACGCCCGCCGCGCAGCCGCGCAGGCAGGAGGAGACGCCCATCGTGCCCGACGGCATGTGGGAAAAGTGCCCCGCCTGCGCGCAGGTGCTCTATGCCGAAGAGCTGGCGCAAAAATTAAAGGTGTGCCCGCGCTGCCAGTACCACTTCCGGCTGTCGGCAAGGCAGCGCATTGCCTTCACCGCCGATGAGGGGAGCTTTCAAGAGCTGGACGCGGGGCTTCGCGGCGGAAACCCGCTGGATTTCCCCGGCTATGACGAAAAGCTGCTCGCCGCGCGCAGGCTCTCGGGCATCGACGATGCGGTCGTAACCGGCGAAGCGGCCATCGGCGGGCATCCCTGCGTTCTGTGCGCGATGGACGGCTTTTTCATGATGGGCTCCATGGGCGAGGCGGTCGGCGAGCGGCTCACGCGGGCCATCGAGCACGCCACGGCGAAGAAACTGCCGCTGATCGTATTTACGGTGTCCGGCGGAGCGCGCATGCAGGAAGGCCTCGTGTCGCTGATGCAAATGGCCAAGTGCTCCGCGGCCATAGCCAGGCACGACGAAGAAGGGCTTTTGTACGTCACCGTGCTGACCGACCCCACGACCGGGGGCGTGACGGCGAGCTTCGCGATGCTGGGCGATATTCTGATCGCCGAGCCGGGCGCAGTTATCGGCTTTGCAGGCCGGCGGGTCATCGAGCAGACGGTGAAACAGGTGCTGCCCGAAGGCTTTCAGAGGGCGGAGTTTTTGCTGGAAAAGGGCTTTATCGACGCGATCGTCCCGCGCGAACGATTAAGCGCGACGCTCGCGGATATTTTGAGCCTGCACGCGGGAGGTGAGCGGGCGTGAGCGAAATGGAACGCATCGAAGGCGACGCGATCGATATCGCGGAACAGGAAGATATTCTCCTGCCGGAAGAGCCGCATGTGCCCACCGCCTGGGAGCGCGTGGAGGCGGCCCGCAACCCGCTGCGCCCCACCGCCAGGCAGCTGATCGGGCATATGATCGAGGGCTTCATCGAGCTGCACGGAGACCGCCGCTACGGCGACGACCCCTCCATCGTGGGCGGCATCGGCCGCCTGAACGGCATCGCGGTGACGGTCATCGGCGAGGACAAGGGCTCCACAACCCAGGAAAAAGTGCGCAACAACTTCGGCTGCCCGCACCCGGAGGGCTATCGAAAGGCCCTTCGGCTGATGAAGCAGGCCGAAAAGTTTCAAAGGCCGGTGCTATGCCTGGTGGATACGCAGGGCGCCTACTGCGGCATCGGCGCGGAGGAGCGGGGGCAAGGCCAGGCGATCGCCGAAAACCTGATGGTGATGGCGCGCTTAAAGACGCCGGTTGTATCGGTGGTGATCGGCGAAGGCGGCTCTGGTGGCGCGCTGGCGCTGGCCGTGGCCGACCGCATCGCGATGCTGGAAAACGCGGTGTATTCCATCCTGTCGCCCGAGGGCTTTTCATCTATCTTATGGAAGGATTCGTCCCGCGCGCGCGAGGCTGCGGAGCTGATGCGTATGACGGCCCGCGAGGTGGCGGAACTGGGCATTGTGGAAGACGTGCTGGGCGAGCCGGACGGAGACGCGCAGGGCAAGCCCAAGGAACTTGCCGACATCATCGCGGACTATGCGTCGCGGTACCTGAGAGAGCTTGTCGCGCTGCCGATTCCCGAATTGTTAGAGCGCCGCTATGTGCGGTTCCGAAGAATCGGCGCGAACTTATAAAAACTTGTAACAAAAAGCGCGTCGCGTTTG
>JAVBNW010000083.1:0-52105 GCA_031551255.1 Eubacteriales bacterium
ATTTTTCCTCTTCGCCGCCGATATAGGGGATGACGCTGTCCACGATTTCAGGCCATTCCGAAAACACCTTGCTCGCGCCGGAGATCGCCTGATACGTGCATACGGATACCTTTTCAGGCCCAAAGTCGAGCAGCGGATGCAGGGCCGGAACATACGATTGGATCGAACAATTGGGCTTTACCGCGATGAAGCCGCGCTCCGTGCCCAGGCGCTTGCGCTGCGCCGGGATGATGTCGGCGTGCGAGGGGTTGATTTCCGGCAGCAGCATCGGAACATCGGGCGTCATGCGGTGCGCCGAGTTGTTGGAGATGACGGGGATTTCGGCCTTTGCATAGGCCTCTTCCAGCGCGCGGATCTCGTCTTTTTTCATGTCGACGGCGCAGAAGATAAAGTCTACCTCGGCGGCGACGGCGGCAACGTCGGAAGCGTCTTTCACGACGATGCTCTTGGCGACGTCGGGTATGTCGCCCTCGATCTTCCAGCGGCCCTTCATCGTCTCTTCGTAGGGCTTTCCGGCGCTGCGGGGGCTCGCGGCTAAGGCGGCGAGCTTGAACCACGGGTGATTTTCCAAAAGGCGGATGAAGCGCTGGCCGACCATGCCCGTAGCGCCCACAACGCCCACTCGGTATTGCTTCATGGCATAATTCCCTCTTTCTGTTTGCATTGCGCTTCCGCAAGCGGAAACAGCGTGTTATAGATCAGCGGATAGGTAAGGGAGGTGGGCGGAGTATCCGAGAGCATCCTCTCGGCCATTTCAAACTGTCCGGAAAGCTCCTCCAACTCCTCGACGAATGCCAGAAATACCCTGCCCGAGGAGTGGCCCATGGTATCGCGCGCCCAATAATCGATCAGCTCGATCAACTCGGCGCGCACGACACCCCCTTCTTCACGCAGCTCGCGCCGCGCGCATTCCAGCGGCGTTTCGCCAGGCTCGATATGCCCGCCCGCGCACTCCCAGGTCGTCCGCTCACGATGCCGAACGTTGAGCCATTGGCCGCGATAGCGCGCGAACATCACGGTGAATCTTAGCGGCGAGGGCGCCTTGCCCAGCGGGTGCACGGTGCATTCCAGCATAACCCCGGCGCTCATCGCGCGCGGGTGGCGGCTTCCTTACACGCCTTGCTAAGGAAAGCCTCCAGTGTCATCGCGCCCAGGTCGCCCTCCTTGCGCGAGCGCACCGCCACGACGCCCTGCTCTACTTCTTTATCGCCCAGCACCAGCATATACGGCGTCTTTTCCACCTGCGCCTCGCGGATCTTAAAGCCGATCTTTTCGTTGCGCAAATCGGCGTTGGCGCGCAGGTCGGCATCGCGCAGCATCTTTACGGCGGCGTTCGCCGCACCGTCGGCGCGCTCGGTGATGGTGAGCACGCGAACCTGCTCAGGCGCGAGCCACAGCGGGAAGGCCCCGGCATATTGCTCGATCAGCGTGCCGACGAAGCGCTCCATGGAGCCCAGAAGCGTGCGGTGCAGCATAATCGGCGTGTGCTCCGCGCCATCGGGGCCGATGTACGTCATGCCAAAGCGCGCGGGCTCGTTCATGTCCAGCTGTATGGTGGTGCCTTGCCATTCGCGGCCCATTGCGTCCACGGCCTTCAGGTCGATCGACGGCCCGTAGAATTTTGCGCCGCCTATATCTTTGTTCACCACTATGCCGCGCTCGGTCAGAAGGCGCTCGAGCGTCGTCTCGGCCTTTTCCCATACGTGATTTTCACCTACGTATTTTGACTCTTTATTATCAAGATCGCGCACGGATAAATAGCAGTTGAGCTTGTCAAACCCGAACACGCGGTTGATCTCGATCGCAAAATCGAGTACGCCGTTGATCTCGTCCTCAAACTGTTCCTCGGTGCAGATCAGGTGCGCGTCGTCCTGCGTAAAGCCCCGCACGCGCATCATGCCGTGCAGCGTGCCGGATTTTTCGTAGCGGTACACCGTGCCCAGTTCGCACCAGCGCACCGGCAGCTCGCGGTACGAGCGCGGGCGGCTTTTATAGATGCGGATGTGGAACGGGCAGTTCATCGGCTTGATGTAGTAGGTGGCGTCCTCGCTCGCATCCTTGAGCTTCATCTGCATCGGAGGGTACATGCCCTCGGAAAACGTCTTTAAGTGTCCGCTGGTTTCCCACAGGTTCGCCTGCCCGATGTTGGGCGTGTAAAGATATTCATAGCCGCGCTTTCGGTGCTCTTTGCGCCAGTACAGCTCGATTTCCTCTCTGACGATCGACAGCTTCGGATGCCATAGGATCAGGCCCGGACCGATGGATTCGTCGATCGAAAAAAGATCCAGCTCCTTGCCCAGTTTGCGGTGATCGCGCTTCTTCGCCTCTTCGATCTTGGCGATGTGCGCGTCCAAATCCGCCTTTTTCGTAAAGGCCGTACCGTAGATACGCTGGAGCATCTTATTCTTTTCGCTGCCGCGCCAGTAGGCCCCCGCTACACTCAAAAGCTTAAACGTCGTCACATAACCGGTCGAGGGTAGATGCGGCCCCGCGCACAGGTCGGTAAAATCGCCCTGCTTGTAAAAGGATATTTCCTCGCCCTGGGGCAAGTCTTCGATCAGCTCCACTTTATACGGCTCGCCCATCGCGCGCATTTTTTCGATCGACTCGGCGCGCGGCAGGGTAAAGCGCTCGAGCTTCGCGTTTTCTTTGACGATCTTTTGCATTTCGCCTTCGATCGCTATGAGGTCGTCGGCGGAAAACGGGGTATCGACGTCGAAGTCGTAATAGAACCCCGTGTCGATCGCAGGGCCGATGGCGAGCTTTGCCGTCGGAAACAGGCGCTTAACCGCCTGCGCCAGGATATGCGACGCGGTGTGGCGCAGCGCGCGCCTGCCGTCCTCGTCTTCCCAAGTGAGGATCTCCAGCGCGCAATCCTGGGCAATGCCCGCCGTCAGGTCGACCACAACGCCGTTCACGCGCGCGGCAAGCGCCGCCTTTTTGAGCCCTTGGCTGATCTGTGCTGCGATGTCCAACGCACTTTGCCCATTTTCAAACTCGCGCTCGACGCCGCCCTTGAGGGTGATGATCATCTGAAATGCTCCTTTCCATGGCGCGGAACGAGAAAAGCCGCCCCAGCTATGGGACGGCTTATGCCGCGGTTCCACCCAACTTCCCGCCAAACGGCGAGCTCCTTGAACAGGCGATAACGCGCCTTGCGCGTCGCGATCGGCGGGTGGTATTCCCATGGCCCTCGGACGGGCGCGCTTGCAGCCTATGGCGCATCCCTCTCTGATTCCGATTGGGCGAGGTACTAAACCGCTTCATTTCACGATATTGCCCTATATCATATGCTCAAAGCGACGTGATGTCAATACCCCGCAAGAGATTTCCGTCAGCATCCGCGACTTCATGTAAATTTTTCATTTTTTTGCGCGATAAGCGTTATGCAGTTTTGTTAACTGTTTTTGATGTTGCTTGAAGATGATATTGCACGGGTATATAATCGATGTTGCAAATCCTTTTAATGTAAGCCCTGTATTAGGTGATTGTTGGGTGAGACACCTTCCTAAATGCAGGAAATTAGATTCAATGTTGCATATTCGAGAATGGGGGAAGATGCATGACGTACATCGAAAAAATCATGGAGACGGTGCGCAAGCGCAATCCGGGCGAAATGGAGTTTCAACAGGCGGTGGCTGAGGTGCTTACAACGCTTGCGCCGGTCATCGAGAAGCACCCGGAATATGAGCGGGAGGGCATTCTGGAAAGGCTCATAGAGCCCGATAGAATCATCTCCTTCCGCGTGGCGTGGGTGGACGATACCGGCAAAACGCAGGTGAACCGTGGCTTTCGCGTGCAGTTCAACAATGCGATCGGCCCCTACAAGGGTGGCTTGCGCCTGCATCCGACGGTGACGCAGAGCGTCGTCAAGTTCCTGGGCTTTGAGCAAATTTTCAAAAATTCCCTGACCGGTTTGCCGATGGGCGGGGGAAAGGGCGGCTCCGACTTCGACCCGAAGGGAAAATCCGACAGGGAAGTGATGGCGTTTTGCCAAAGCTTCATGACGGAGCTTTCGAAATATATCGGGGGATTTACCGATGTACCCGCCGGCGATATCGGCGTAGGCGCGAGGGAGATCGGCTACCTTTACGGGCAGTACAAGCGCCTGACCGGGCTTTCCGACGGCGTGCTCACGGGAAAGGGCTTAAGCTACGGCGGCTCGCTGATCCGCACCGAAGCTACGGGCTACGGGCTCGTGTACCTCGTGGATGAAATGCTAAAGGCGCGAGGAAAGTTTCCGGAAGGCATGAAGGTGGCGATTTCCGGCTCGGGCAATGTGGCGATCTACGCCGCCGAAAAGGCCGAACAGCTCGGCGCCAAGGTGCTCACGATGTCCGATTCGAGCGGATGGGTATACGACCCCGACGGCATCGACGTCGCCGCCGTGCGCGAGATAAAAGAAGTGAACCGCGGGCGCATCATAGATTATATCAAGGCGCGCCCCAACGCGAAATATTCGGCGGCCGGCAAGGTGTGGTCGGTTCCGGTCGACATCGCGCTGCCGTGCGCGACGCAAAACGAGCTGGACGAAAACGATGCGAAAGAGCTTGCGAAAAACGGCTGCATCGTGGTGGCGGAGGGCGCGAATATGCCCTCTACCCCCGAGGCGATCGACGTGATGCTTCAGGCGGGCGTTCTTTATGCGCCGGGCAAGGCGGCCAATGCGGGCGGGGTGGCTACGTCGGGCCTGGAGATGTCGCAAAACAGCCTCAGGCTCAGTTGGACGGCCCAGGAGGTCGACGAGCGCCTCAAGGGCATCATGCGCGGCATTTACGAACAGATGTCCCAGCAGGCGGCCCTATATGGCCAGCCGGACAACTTCATGCTCGGCGCGAACATCGCAGGCTTTTTGAAGGTTGCCGGTGCGATGATGGCGTACGGAGCCGTTTAAATCGTCATTCTATTAGGGCCTAATGAAATCCCCCGCAATGCCATGCATTGCGGGGGATTTCGCTATAGCGCATAGGTCGACACTTCGCAGTTCCCCAAGGTAAAACCGTGCATTTCTTCAAAAGGCAGTCCCATGAGGCGGCGGTGGATGGCCCTGGCGGTAAAGCCGTGGCACATCAATAAAATGCACAAGTCGGGATACGCGGCCTTTAGCCGGTCGAGCCCCCTTGCGACTCTTTCGTCGAACGCGCGAATCGTTTCGCCTCCTGTTGGCGCATCGTCCGCGTGGCGGGTACAATTGCGCGCCCATAGATCCGGATAGCGCCGCATAGCTTCTTCGCGGGTGAGGCCCTCGTAAACGCCCAGGCCCCTTTCGGCGAACTCTTCCACGATAACGGGCTCCGTGCCGCGGTTCTCGCATACGATGGCGGCGGTATGCAGCGCACGCATAAGCGGCGAGGATACGACGACATCAAAGGACAAACAGCTTAGCGTTTGCGCCAGCTCTTTCGCCTGTGCGATGCCTCTTTCGTTGAGCGCAACATCCGTCGAGCACGCGTAGCGACCCTGCGCGTTCCAATCGGTCTCTCCATGCCGCGCAACATAAAGCTTCACAGTTTCTCCACCTTTCGGGCATACAGGCGGTTTGCCGCATGCCTGTGGGGGATGCCGGAGGAGTGGCAATCCGAAATATCTTCCGAGCAACTCTCGATGTACCAATCGTGGTAATATGAGAAAAGCTCGCCGGATCTCCAATTATAAGCTCCCTCTCTCTCCGGCGCAGGCGCGAGGAAGGGCTTTTCTACAAACACGTGAAACGCGTTAACGCCTCCGGCGTTGGTCATATTCCGGTAATTTTGAAGAATTTCCCCGCGCAGCACGGGCTTGATATAATGCAGCACGCCGCTGGAAAACAAAATATCGTACGCCTTGTCGAGCCTATAATCAAGAAGGTTGGCCCTATATGCGCGCACGGAGACATTCGCCGCATCCGCGAGGCGCTTGAGCTTGTCAAGGCCCGCCTCCGAAATATCAAAGGCGCTCACATCGTAGCCGCACCGTGCGAAAAATACGGCGTCTTTGCCCTCACCACAGCCGATATCCAAGAGTTTGAGCGGCTTGACAGGCGGCGCCATCTCCAGCACTTTAAGGCACATCGCGGAAGGTTTTACGCCCCAATAGTAACCCTCCTCGAGGTAAGCCGTCTCATAATAGGTGCCCTCGTCGGCGCGGGAGGCATACCCAAGCAATCTGTCGATGCTCACGCCAAGCGTGCCGGCAAGATCGGGAAGAAGGGCGATATCCGGCATGTTTTGCCCGGTTTCCCACTTGCTTACGGCTTGAAAGGTAACGTTTAACGCATGCGCGAGATCGTCCTGCGTCAACTCTTTGTCCTTGCGGTAACGGGCTATGTTGCCGGCCAGTATACTTTTCATGGTCGTCACCCCCGGTAAACTATAGCATATACAAAGAACGCGCCGCCATAACCTTGCGTTCGAGCCATTCACATTCTTCAACGGCCTGTTGAACTATGCGGCATGCCCTTTTCAGCGCAATGCGCAAATAGGCGGCATTTCCGCACGAAAGGAAATGCGGCGCGCCTCTTTTTCGTGTACACTTAAGGTAGGCCGGAAGGGAGCGGGGAGCTATGCAAACCGACGCGTTGAACGGGCTGCTGAATTATATTGAGGCTAATTTGACGCAGGAGCTTTCGCGCGCCATGCTGGCACTGCATGCGGGCTACTGGGCATATCACTTTTCTCGGATGTTCTCTTGTGCGATCGGCGTTCCGGTAGCGGCGTACGTACTGCAGCGGCGGCTCAAACGGGCGCTGCGGGAAATCGCGCGTAAGCGCAAGTGTATCGACGTCGTAATGGAGTACGGCTTTTCCGCCTATGCCGGGTTCTATAAGGCGTTTCTACGGGAATATGGCTGCTCTCCCACAAAGTATATCGCCTTGTATGGGAACCGAGTTTTTCGACAGAAAAGAGGAGGATTGCCATGCGGCCGACCAAGCGGCAACTGAGGGATTTACTCGCCAACTGGGGCGTCGACCCTTCGACCCCGATACACGACGTGGTCTATGCGGATATCGACAAGACCGCCGAGGGCGTCTGGCGCATTGGCGAGGAATATTACCTTCGCGTGCGCGCGGACCACGCGGCGCAGCTGCGAAACATCGCTTTTTCGCGGGCGGTCGCAGAGCAGGGATTGGGCGCCGCAGTGCCCGTGCCAACGAGGGACGGCCAGGATTTTGTAGACGGTGAAGACATCGCTGTCTTAACGCTGCGCGTACCGGGCCGGGTGTTGGAAGCGGCCGACTTTTTCGGAGGGGATGGCCTTGGGTATGCACAAATGGGAGGCCGCGCGGTGGCAAAGCTTCATAGGGCGCTGCGAACCATAGAAGAAGACGTGCCCTGCGACGATGTGGATTTATATAAGGCCGTATCCGAATGGGCGCTTCCGAGTTTGCAAAAACAGAACGAACAATGGGGTATGGGGTTTGCGGATTCGTTCTTTGCGGAATACCTTGAGCAGTTTGGCGCTATGTACTCCCGCTTGCCACGTCAGCCTATCCACCGCGACCTGCACCCCGCCAATATGCTATTCGACGAAAAATGCGCGATCAGTTTTCTCGACTTCGACATTAGCGAGCGCAATGCTAGAATATTCGATATAGGATACTTTGCGACGGGCATTCTGTGCGGCGCGAAAAACGAAGAAATGCGCGCGCGGTGGCTCGATCTTGGGCAGGCCGTATTCCGCTCCTATGACGAAGAAGCGAACCTGACCGGCGAAGAGAAAAGCGCCGTCTACCACATGATATGTTCCATTCAGATGATCTTTATCGCATATTTTGCAGATGCGGATACGCCCAACGGCAAGCGCCTCGCGCGGGAAAACCGCGATATGCTGCGGTTTATTGTAGACCATAGAGATAGAATCGAGAACTTCTTCTAGCTGAGGATGGCGGGATGCAGCATGGGTCTCTCGCGGCGGCTTTTAATGACCGAACGAGTTGCCCGATAAAGTGAAGGCAACAAGGGTGTGAAAATGGTAGCGTGGCCATTGTCGCCCCCCAAAGGGATAAACCGCAACAAAGTCCGCAATCATGCGGCTTTGTGGGGCAAGCAAATACGTGTATTTCGCCGCTGTGTTTTTCTCGTTGTTTGAGGCGAGCAGCGGTGGTATAATAATGAAAATAGAATATAGCAAAGATGAAAACACAGTCCCGGTTGGTAGTCCGGGCGCAGCTTTCTGCCAGTAACCTGCCTCCTTGGTTGTCCGTTCTTTGCGTTGCAAACAAGGGGGCATTTGTTGTGCAAACAATTATAAGCAAATTGACGGTTTATTTTGACGATCCTTTTTGGGTCGGCGCTTATGAGCGTATTTCAGATGGGCAACTAGAAGTATGCAAAATCACATTCGGCGCAGAACCGAAAGACTATGAAGTGTATGCTTTTCTGCTTCAAAACCGGAATCTGCTGCGCTTTAGCCCGCCTATCAAAACCGAAAAAAGGCAAGATGCAAGCATCAATCCAAAACGAATGCAAAGAGAAATGCATAAACAGCTCGTCTCGCAGGGGATCGGCACAAAATCCCAGCAGGCATTAAAGCTGCAACATGAGGAAAACAAAGCTTTGCGAAAAGAGATAAGCCAAGAGCAGCGAGAAATGGAAAGGCAATTCCAGTTTGAATTGCGTCGATGGAAGAAAAAGCAAAAGCATCGAGGGCATTAGGCTTCATCGGTTTTCTCGACATATAACCCTTATTCTATTCTTGTCTTGGAAAGGCGCCGGGGCGCAGGGCAGGGCCCGCGTAAATCAACCATAACCACTGCTCACCGGTCGGCAATCCTTTTTGCGCAAAATCCTTGACGGTACCAAAGTCGATGGGGGGAGAAAAGAAATGAACGAAAAAAAGATTGACCTTCGGCTATATGAGGCGCTGCCCGGGGGACTGACACAGGAGATCGCCCAGGTGCTCAGGCGGCCCGGCAACGAAGATCTGTTCTTCGGCATCCGCAATAAGAGAATCTCCGTCTACTATCGGGGCGGAGTGATTCTGGACGCAAGCAAAAAAGCGCTCAATATGGACAGCAACTATTTCAACTACGGCTATGCGGGCGAACAGATCCGCCTGCCGTTTCGGGATGCCCAGGATTGGGGTTCGCAACTGACCAACCTGCGCGCCTGTATGGCGGGCAACACCAACGGCAACCGCGAGAGGGATGCGCAGCAAGGCATCCTTCACGCCGTAAACGCCAATCCGGACAGCGAGTACCATTGCGTCGACATGGAGTATAGCTATCCGGGATTGGCCTACGGTCGCTTCGATCTGATCGCCATCCGGAGGCAAAAGGAAAACGGCAAGTACCTCGTTGCGCTGATAGAGCTTAAATACGGTACGGGCTCGTTTCCCAAAAAAGGCGGACCGGGAGCGGGAGTCGGGCGAGGAAAGAATCCGTACGGCAGCGGCATCGTGGGGCACGCGTTCAACTTTAGGGAATACCTATCCGATGCGCCTTCATGCGCCGCGTCCCGCAAAGACCTTCAAAGGGAGCTTTTCTCTATGATCCGCGCTTACAAGGCGCTCGGCCTTCCGCAGGGGAAATATCTGCCGAACCCGGAATCCGCGCAGGAGATCGACGTGGACGGCGCAAAAACCTGGCTGTTGTGCGTAGCTTGCGAAGACCTTCGCGCAGCGAAGCTGTCGCTGAGCCACTATTACGGCGTTGCGCAGGGGGGAAATGCCCAAGAAAACATCGCGCAATGCGTGCAAGGCATCGATATGCCTTGTTTCGTGACGACGTGGGATCCCAAGCGGGCGACGAACGGCTCGCCGCTTACAGCCCTTGACGAGGCGATGTTCAGCTTGCGTTTTGACGCTTCATCCGTTATAGTATAGTTTGTTATATTTTACAAGGGGCAGGTGAACGTCATGCTGGAGCGCAATCTGTCGTTGGAACCTAAGACAAACCACAGTCCGCGCGGCCGGCTTGGCGTTTTGTAGCGCCATATCGCCTTTGTCGCAGCCCGGACTGGTTCCGGGCTTTTTATTTTTATGGGCTACCTATATGAAAAGGGGAAAAGCATGATTGAATTGCAAGGAAAATACAATACCGCGAAGCTGTTCAGCGACACCGCGGAGCAATATACTCTCGCGCAGATTATCAACCTGCTCAACCAGGAGTTCACCGCGGGCAGCAGGATCCGCGTCATGCCCGACGCGCATGCCGGCGCGGGCTGCACTATCGGCACGACGATGACGATTCGGGATAAGATCGTTCCGAACCTGGTAGGGGTGGATATCGGCTGCGGGATGGAAACGGCGGTGCTTCAGGACGAGCGGATCGAGCTTCCCAAGCTCGATAAGGCGATCCATCAATATATTCCCGCGGGCTTTGACACGCGCAAGGAGCCGCATCACTTCGCAGGCGAAATCGATCTTAAGCGGCTTAGGTGCGCAAAGCATGTAAACCTTGGCCGCGCCGAGCTTTCCCTAGGCACGCTCGGCGGAGGGAATCACTTTATCGAGCTGGACCGGGACGAGGAGGGAAAGCTCTATCTCGTCGTGCACACAGGCAGCCGCAACTTAGGCAAGCAGGTGGCGGAGCACTACCAGGACGCCGCCGCAAAGGAACTTGCGCGCAGGTCCAAGGACGCCCAGGCGCTAATCTCCACCCTAAAGAAGGAAGGCCGCGAAACCGAGATTCAAGCGGAGCTGAAAAAGATCGGCGCGCACAAGGTAGATCGGACGCTGGCGTTTGTAGAAGGAACGCTCTTTGACGATTACCTTCACGATATGGCCATCGTGCAGCGCTATGCGGATCTAAACCGTAGGGCGATCGTAAAGGAACTGGAAAAGCGCGTGAAGTTTAAGATCGCCCAGCAGTTTACGACGGTTCACAACTACATCGACCTTGCCTCCATGGTGCTGCGCAAAGGGGCGATCTCGGCGCTGGCGGGCGAGCGGGTGCTGATTCCGATGAACATGCGGGATGGGAGCCTTATCTGCATCGGCAAGGGCAACGAGGATTGGAACTTCTCCGCGCCGCACGGCGCCGGCCGGCTGATGAGCCGCTCGGCAGCCAAGCAGAGCATCACGCTTACGCAGTTTGAAAAGGCGATGGAGGGCATTTATTCCTCCACCGTCAACAAATCCACCATCGACGAGGCGCCGCAGGCGTATAAGCCCATGGAGGAGATCGTCGCCAATATAGGCGAAACGGCGGACATCGTAAAGACAATCAAGCCGATATATAACTTTAAGGCGGCGGAGTGAGAAGCGCCACGCAGAATGGAGGATTATCTTGCAGGCCGTATTATTCATCGGCATCCAGGGCTCGGGAAAGAGTGAATTCTGTAAACAGCGATTTTATGCTACGCATATTCGCCTGAACCTTGATATGCTCAGAACGCGCCACCGTGAAACCCTATTGCTCGACGCCTGCATCGCCGCCAAGCAGCCTTTTGTCGTGGATAACACAAACCCCGCCAAGGCCGACCGCGCGCGCTATATCCCCAAAGCCAAAGAGGCCGGTTTTCAAATCGCCGGATATTACTTTCGCTCCACGGTTGGCGAATGCATGCGCCGCAACGAAGCGAGGATGGGCAAAGAGCGAGCGCCCCGGCCCGCGCTGCTCGGCACCTACAAAAAGCTTGAGCTGCCATCTGTGAACGAAGGCTTCGACGAACTGTTTTATGTGTCCATTGACGAAGATGGCCGGTTCATCGTGGAGGTGTATCGGGATGAAGTTTGACAATTTAGACGCGAAGATGCGCGTATATGAAACTGCGCACGACTTTTGCGCTCTGCCGGGCATGTTCATGGTCGCACGGCTCGACGGCCGGGGTTTTACGACATTAACGAAAAAGCGGCACGACTTTGAGAATCCCTTTGACGAACGGTTCCGCGATCATATGACGGGTACCTGCGCACACCTGATGGACTGCGGTTTCCGGGTGATCTATGGTTACACGCAGAGCGACGAAATATCGTTGCTGCTCCATCCCGATGAGACCGCATTCGGCAGAAAACTGCGCAAATATATTTCTATCCTCGCCGGTGAGGCGAGCGCGGCGTTTTCATTGCGATTGGGTGGCATCGGCTGTTTTGACTGCCGCATCAGCGAACTGCCTGGCCTCGCGCTTGTCATCGATTATTTTCGATGGCGTAACGAGGATGCTCATAGAAATGCATTGAACGCGCATTGCTACTGGATGCTGCGCAAGCAGGGCAATAGCGCGGCGGAAACGACGAAATTTCTCAATCACAAAACGGTTGCAGAAAAGAACGAGCTTTTGTTCCAAAACGGCTTGAATTTCAATGAGCTCCCCAACTGGCAAAAGCAGGGCGTGGGGCTCTACTGGGAAGTCTGCGAAAAGACCGGCGTTAACCGGATGACGCGACAGGAGATCGTCTTTACCCGTAGACAGGTCAAAACCAATTGCGACCTGCCCATAAAGGATGATTACAGCCGATGGCTGGAAGAACTGATATGCAGCGCGGCGAAAGACGGGCGCGAAGGAGGCCAACCATGCTCTTAACCATCACCTATGAAGGCCAAAACACCCAGGACCTGGGTTATCTGCTCTACAAAAACCCTTACCGCCCGCAGGTGTTCGAGCTGAACCACGGCAAGGCATACGTTTTTTATCCCGAAGTTTCGGATGCGCGCACCACGGCGGCGCTGCTGCTGGATATCGATCCCATCGATCTCGCGCGGGGCAAGGCGGGCTCGGGAGGCGGCGGTCTGTTCGACTATGTCAACGACCGCCCGTACGCATCGTCGTCGTTTTTAAGCACGGCCATCTCCAGGGTGTTCGGCACGGCGCTTACCGGCCGCGCGGATAGGCATCAGGCGCTTTCGGATTCGCCGCTGAATTTCACGGCCACCATCGCCATGCTGCCCTGCCGGGGCGAAACCACCATGCTTGACAGCGTCTTTGCGCCTCTTGGGTATGATGTGCGGTACGAGACGTTCGCGTCGGATGAAACCTTCCCCGCGTGGGGCGAGAGCCATTACGTAAACCTTATGCTTAAGGGCAATGTGCGCCTGC
This sequence comes from Eubacteriales bacterium, assembly GCA_031551255.1. Taxonomy (GTDB): domain Bacteria; phylum Bacillota; class Clostridia; order Christensenellales; family UBA1750; genus JAVBNW01. Next base: position 12,957 of record JAVBNW010000083.1, read on the forward strand.
GCGATTTGCTCAAGCACATCTACGTGCTCATCCCGGTGTTCGATCGGCAAAAACACTACTGGATCGGCGAGGACGAGGTGGAAAAGCTCTTGCGCATGGGCGAGGGGTGGCTGGCGGATCATCCCGAGCGCGGCTACATTACCGGGCGCTACCTCAGACGTCGCCGCTCGCTGGTGAACAAGGCCTTTGAGCGCCTCGCCGCTGCGGATGCAGGCGAAACAGAAGAACAGGCGGAGGAAGAAGGGCGCTCGGAGTCTTCCGACCGCAAGCTAAACCTAAACGCTCAGCGGCTGGGCGGCGTGGTGGCGGCGCTAAAAAGCTTTGGCGCGAACAGCGTGATCGACCTGGGCTGCGGCGAGGGAAACCTGCTGAGCCTCCTTGTAAAAGAGGGGCAGTTCAGCCGCATCGCGGGGGTAGATGTTTCGCCCGTCACGCTGGAGCGCGCAAGCGAAAAGCTTCACTACAACAACATGAGCGAAAGCGCAAGGGCGCGGCTTTCGCTGTTTCAGGGCTCTTTAACGTATAAGGATGCGCGCTTTGCGGGCTACGACGCCGCCTGCGTCGTCGAGGTAATCGAGCATCTGGACATGCCGCGCCTCGCCGCCTTTGAAAGGGTGGTGTTCGAGTTTGCGCGGCCTCCGGTGGTCGTTTTAACCACACCGAACCGCGAATACAACGTCAAGTACGAGCATCTTACGAAGGATTTGCGGCACGACGACCATCGCTTCGAGTTTACGAGGGCGCAGTTTCGGCAGTGGGCAGGCGATGTAGCAGAAAAGCATGGATATCGCGTACAGTTTGCCCAAATTGGCGATATAGACGAGGCCTTAGGCGCGCCGACGCAGATGGGGGTGTTCAGCCTATGAGAATCGAGATACCGGAACTTGCGCTCGTCGCGCTGGTCGGCACTTCGGGCAGCGGCAAATCGACATTTGCGCGGACGCATTTTAAGCCCACGGAGGCGCTGTCCTCCGACTATTTTAGGGGGCTCGTTTCGGACGATGAGAACAACCAGGCCGTATCGAAGCAAGCATTTGACGCGCTATATTACATAGCACACAAGCGGCTGCAATTGGGGCTTTTGACCGTAATCGACGCGACGAATGTGCAAAAGGACGCGCGCAAGCAGCTGCTTCACCTTGCAAAGGAGCACGACTGCCACGCCGTGGCCATCGTGCTGAACATCCCGGAGCGCGTTTGCCGCGAGCGCAATGAGGCGCGTCCGGATCGGAACTTTGGCGGGCACGTCATCACTAGGCAGGCCACACAGCTGCGCCAATCCATCAAGGGACTGCAAAAAGAAGGCTTTCGCTACGTCTACGTTTTAAATGGCGAAGAGGACGTCGCAGCCGCCCAGATCGTGCGCATGCCGCTTTGGAACAATAAAAAGCATGAAATCGGGCCGTTTGATATCGTCGGCGACGTTCACGGCTGCTATGACGAGCTGTGCGCGCTGCTTGAAAAGCTTGGCTATTCGGTGGATGCCGATGCGTGCACCGCCGTGCCGCCCGAAGGACGAAGGGCTGTCTTTCTGGGCGACCTGTGCGACCGGGGGCCAAAGAATGTGCCGGTGCTGCGCCTTGTGATGAACATGGCGGCGGCGGGCGCGGCTTTTTGTGTGGCGGGCAACCACGATGCGAAACTTGCGCGCAAGCTCAAGGGGGCCGATGTTACGCTTAACCATGGCCTTGAAGGAACGGTAGAGCAACTCCTTACAACCGATGCGGCATTCCAGGATGAGGTGCGCGCGTTTGTCGACGGGCTCATCAGCCACTATGTATTCGATGGGGGCAAGCTAATCATCGCCCATGCGGGGCTTATCGAAAAGTTTCACGGCCGCGGTTCGGCGCGGGTGCGCAATTTCTGCCTGTACGGCGATACAACAGGGGAGACGGACGAATACGGCCTGCCGGTGCGCCTGCCCTGGGCGGATGAGTACCGCGGCAAGGCGTTGGTCGTCTACGGCCACATACCCTCGCCCGAGGCCCAACAGGTAAACAATACGTTTGGCATCGACACTGGCTGCGTGTTTGGCGGCAAGCTCACGGCGCTGCGCTATCCTGAGCGGGAGATTATACAGGTGGAAGCGCAGCGGGAGTATTACGCGCCGGCAAAGCCCTTCCTTGAAAAACCCATGGAGAACGGCGATATGCTCGGCATTGAGGATGTGCTCGGCGGGCGATACCTCGACACGCGCCTTAAGCGGTCGATCAAAATTGCCGCCGAAAATGCCGCCGCCGCGCTGGAAGTCATGAGCCGGTTTGCCGCCGATCCGCACTGGCTCATCTACTTGCCGCCGACCATGTCTCCATGTGAAACGAGCAAGTTGCCCGATTATCTGGAATACCCAACGGAAGCGTTTGACTACTATAAAGCCCGCGGCGTGGGCAAGGTGGTGTGCGAGCAAAAGCACATGGGCTCTCGCGCGGTGATCGTGCTGTGCAGGGATGAAAATGCTGCAAAGCGGCGCTTCAGCGCGACCGACAGCCGCATCGGCATCATCTACACCCGCACGGGGCGGCATTTCTTCGATGATGGCGACACGGAACATGCGCTGCTTATGCGGCTGCATGCCGCGCTCACAGAGTCGCGCTTTTGGGAAGACTTTGGCACCGACTGGGTATGCCTCGACGTCGAGCTCATGCCCTGGTCGGCCAAGGCGCAAAGGCTTCTTAAGGATCAATACGCCCCGGTGGGCCGCGCCGGGCGCAACGGGCTTTTGCTGGCCTCCCAGGCCATCGAAAGCGCTGTGGCTGCGCTGGGCGATCGCTCTGTAGAAGTGACCGCGCAGTCCAACCAAGGGGCGGACTTGTCTGAATTGCTTGGGCGGTATGCGCAGCGGAGCGAGGCGCTGTCGCTTTATACCGATGCCTATCGGCGCTACTGCTGGAATGTCGACATCTTGGATGACTACCGCATCGCCCCGTTTCACATCCTCGCCACCGAAGGCAAAGTGTGGAGCGATCAAGACCACATGCGCCATATGGATGTCATCGCAAAGTACATGGCAAACACCGATCCGGTCTTTATGGCAACGAACCATTTGCTCGTGGATGTTTTAGACGAGGGCAGCGTGGCGCAAGGCGTGAAGTGGTGGGAAGAGCTTACGCTTTCGGGCGGCGAGGGGATGGTTGTCAAGCCGCTCAACTTTATAGCCACCAAGGGCCACGAGCTATTACAGCCCGCCGTAAAGTGCCGCGGGCGGGAATATCTGCGCATTATCTATGGACCGGAGTATGCGCTTTTCAACAACCTCGATCGGCTGAAGAAGCGCTCGCTCGGCAAAAAGCGCAACCTGGCGCTGAACGAATTCGCGCTGGGCATGGAGGCGCTAGAGCGCTTCGTGCGGCACGAGCCGCTGTACAGGGTGCATGAGTGCGTGTTCGGCGTGCTGGCAATGGAAAGCGAGCCAGTGGACCCGCGGCTGTAAAAACGAGCAAAATACCGCCCCACGCGCGTGGGACGGTATTTTTCCTCTTGGAGCATCGGCCAAGGCTTTGCGACCGGTGCTTTATCTTATATAATGGTGGGGGCGTGCCGGGTGAAACAGGCGCCGTATACGGAGGTGTTTGCTATGCCGATCAAAGATCCCAACCGAAAGCTTCACGACAGCAAAGACATGCCCAAAGTTGAGATACTTACCGACCTTAAAGCCATCGCAAGATACGGCGGCCCGCGTATGCTCATCGCACCGCCCATCGCATACGACGGATTGATGAAAAAAATACCCGAGGGGAAGCTTATCACTACCGACAGGCTGCGTCGGCACCTTGCCGAGCGACACGATGCCGATTTTACCTGCCCATTAACCTGCGGCATCTTTGTCAACGTAGCCGCCCAAGCGAGCGAAGAGCGCCGTGGCGTGGACGAAACGCCTTGGTGGCGGACGCTGAAAAAGGATGGAGAGCTGAATGAAAAATACCCGGGCGGCCTAGGTGGCCAAAGGCTACGGCTGGAGATGGAGGGGCACGAGGTCGTTTCCAAGGGCAAGCGCTATTTTGTAAAAGACTATACGGAAAAGCTGTTTGCATTGGAAAAAGAGGATTGAGCCGTCATGGAACGGGTGAGAGAAGCGCAAAGAATCTAAAAACGTAAAAGATATAAGGCAATAGGGGTGTATATCATGGAAAGGCAAAAAATCGTTCCCTTTCTTTCCTTTACCGGAAATGCGGAAGAAGCCATGAATTTTTACGCCGCCAACCTTCCCGGCGCCCGCATCACCAGCCTAGTGCGCTATGGAAAAGAGCATCCATACGCGGCGGAGGGGGAGGAAAACAAGGTTTTACACGGCGCGTTGTCGTATGGGGGGCAGGAGATCATGTTTCTTGATATGGATGCCGCCAATCCCGCGCCCGGTTTTAACTGGGCCATGTCCATCTACCTTACTTGCCGCGACGAGGCGGAATTCGACGCCGTTTTCCATGGCCTAAAACGGGACGGCACAGTGATGATGGGGCCTGAGGCCATCGGGCATTTGCGCAAGTGCGCATGGATAACCGACAAGTTTGGCGTGACGTGGCAGCCGGTATGGGAGTGAGGGAGGGATAGCATGCCCAAAGACGAATCGCTTATCGCCACGGAGCCGGAGGATATGCTGACAATTCTTAACGGATGCGACTATACAACCGCGCGCTCTTTTCATGAGCTTGGGAAGTCCCTCGGCTGCAAAATTGTGGCAAAGGCCGGTGCGAATGGCTACAAAATCGCACATTTCATTCCCGCCCCTAAAAAGCGCGCGCTGTTTACCATAGAATGCGGCGCAAAAAAGTGGCGCGTCAAGGCAAACCTATTTCGCATCGGGGCATATCAAGATGCCGTGCAGGATAGTTCGGAAAAAATCAAGGCGGGGATTAAGGCCACGCGCGCCTGCGTGCGGTGCAATCCGGGCTGCAAGGGCCGATCCAGCTATGTGATCGACGGTGAAACCTACCTGCCTTGCTATGGCGGCGGCCACTACTTCAGCAAGCTGGACGCGCGGGATTGGGAACGGCTCAAAGAGCTAATCGCGCTGGAGAGCCGTGCATAATATGAGGTGAAAAAGTTATGAGCAAATACGACGCGCTATGGACATTTGTCCAAAAAAACGGCAGTTCCGAAATAAAGCTGACGTTCGACGAGATACGGGATATTGCCGGGGTTGAGATCGACCATTCTTTTTTGAACTACAAAAAAGAATTGACCTCGTATGGTTATCAGGTTGGAAAGATTTCCCTCAAGGAAAAGACGGTCGCCTTTCATAAGACCGCCACTGTTTAGCCTGGGGAAGGGGATACCTTCATGATGAGCCGAGAAGAAATCCTTGACTATGTAAAAGAAAAATATGGCGTCGATCCTGACTATCCATGGGTAAAAACCCCAAACTATGCCATTTTACGTCATCGGCACAGCCACAAGTGGTTTGGCGCCATCGTGGATATCTCGAAAAATAAGCTGGGCCTTCGTGGGGATCGGCTCGTGGACGCGATCAACCTGAAATGCGATCCCCTTTTAACCGGTTCGCTAAGGGAAGAGGCGGGCATTTTCCCTGCGTATCGCATGAACAAAGAGCATTGGATCAGCATTTTATTAAGCGGCCCCGTTCATAAGGAGAAGATCCTCGCTTTGATCGACATGAGCTTTCGATTGACGGAATAAGCGGCCCATATATAAAAGCTCACCATGCAAAGGCATGGTGAGCTCGGCGACGCGTGACTCATCTGATGATTGTAGATTGTGATGTATTATAGAAAATGCTTATACTATTCGTGAAGAAAATCTTCCCTCAACAATCCATAAATCACGGAATCGGTTAATTTCCCTTCATGATTTCGATTATCTTGCCTCAATGTTCCCTCATATTTCATTCCGGCATTTGCCATCACTTTACCAGATGCAGGGTTGTCAGCCAAATGACCTCCTTGCACGCGGTTATAGGCGACTTCAATAAGCAAAAACTCGAGAATACGTTTCAATGCTCCGCTTGCATAACCTTTGTTACGATATTTCGGGTTTATCGCATATGCAATTTCACAAGATAACATTTTTTCATCAGAACACACTGTTAACATGCCACCAATTACTCTGTCAGTCGCTTTTTCGACAATAGCCCAGTAGTAATAATCATCACTTGTATATTTATCAACAACTCTTGCTAATTCTGATGCTTGTTCCTCTGAGAACGGCGCTTCCCATACGACATCACCGCTTTCAGAATCTACACATGCATAATCATAAGCGTCTTCAATTGTATATCGACGCAATGTCAATTTTTCTGTTTCTATTTTTTTCGTCCCAATATGATTCATGATTATCCATCCTCACAGTATATAAACTATCTTCGCTTGCCACTCATTATACCACACCAAACATAAGAAAAAGGACATAACTTTCCTTATCGGAAAGCTATGTCCTTTGGCAGGGGCAGAAGGATTTGAACCCTCAAGAACGGTTTTGGAGACCGCTATGTTACCATTACATCATGCCCCTAGGCGGAACATGCAGTATCATAGCACACCCATGTTCAATCGTCAATTGCCAATTTGGGCGCCATCCACTATACTAAAGCGGCGAGGGAGGGGATTCTTTTATGGCCATCGAAAAAATCGGCTTTATCGGCGGGGGCAACATGGCCTGCGCAATCATCGCGGGCATCAAGGGCATGCCCGTGACCGTCGGTGTCAGCGATCCCGCGGGCTGCAATGCCGAGGCGGAGCTCTTTTCCGACAACGTGATTTTAACGCAATGGGCCGATCTCGTTGTGTTTGCCGTAAAGCCCCACATCATGCCGTCCGTGATGAAGGAAGTCGCGCCGGTCGCCGCGGAAAAGCCTTTTATTTCCATCGCGGCGGGCATATCGACAAGTGCGATCAGCGCGGCGTTGCCGGGAGCGCGCACATTGCGCGTGATGCCCAACACCCCGGCGATGCTTAGACAAGGGATGAGCGTATTCGCGCTGCCGCACACGCTTTCGCAAGACGAACTTGCCTTCGCCAAGGCCATGTTTGCGTGCGTTGGCTCGGTTGCGGAGGTGGGCGAGGGGCTGATGGCGGCCGTAACTTCGCTCAGCGGCAGCGGCCCCGCATACTTCTTTCTGCTGATCGAAGCGATGGCCGACGCCGGCGTAAAAAACGGCCTGCCCCGCGCGTTAGCTTACCAACTAGCTTCGCAAACGGCGGTCGGTTCTGGAATTATGGTTCGCGACTCGGGTCGGCATCCGGGCGTCCTCAAGGATGAAGTGTGCAGCCCGTACGGCACGACCATCGCCGCGATTGCCGCCTTGGAACATGCTGGCGCACGCGCCGCGATGATGGACGCGGTAGAGGCCGCTTACCGGCGCGCCAAGGAGTTGGAAGCGTGAATACCGACCGTGTTCTCATCTATACCGACGGCGCGTGCTCGGGCAACCCGGGCCCGGGGGGGTGGGCGGCAATCTTAAGCTTGGGCGACTACCGCCGCGAAATCAGTGGCTACGAGCCGGAAACCACCAACAACCGCATGGAGCTTCTGGCGGCCATCCGGGCAATTGCATGCCTAAAGCGGCGCTGCGACGTGAAGCTCTATTCCGATTCCAGCTATCTTGTGAACGCGTTTGCCCAAGGATGGCTCGTGAACTGGCAGCGCAACGGCTGGAAAAAGAGCGACAAGCAGCCGGTCGAAAACCAGGATCTTTGGCGAAACCTGCTCGAATTGTGTGCGCAGCACAGCGTTGAGTTTGTCAAGGTGAAAGGTCATGCCGATCACCCGGAAAACAACCGCTGCGATGAGCTCGCGCGCGCGGCAATCCGACAAGCACGCGCCTGTGAAGGCGGTGAAGGCATTGCGCGAAGGTTGGATGCCGAGGAAAGTGGGGGGCAATAGATGGCAAAGCATTTCGATATGTCGTATCTTGGCGTCATGGCCGATATGGCAGGCTGTCCGAACCGCTGCCGCCACTGCTGGTTGGGCGGCCATAAAAACGGCAGCATAGGCGTCGAAGAATTCAAAGAAATCGCTGCGGAGTTCAAAAACTGGCGAGACGAAAGCGGACGCGGCATTGAAGAACTCGGTTTCTTTTCGTGGTGGCGCGAGCCGGATTACCGCGACGACTACCGCGAGCTATGGCAGCTTGAGCAAGAGCTATCATCGCCCGGGCGCGCGCAGCGCTATGAACTGCTGTCCATATGGCGGCTGGCGCGCGATGAAAGCTATGCCGCATGGGCGGCTACGTTAAAGCCCACGGCCTGCCAGATTTCTTTTTTCGGCATGCAGGAGAATACCGATTGGGGGGTGCGAAGGAAAGGCGCCTTTCAGGATAGCCTCTTGGCGACCGAGCGGTTGCTCAGCGTTGGAATCGCCCCGCGCTGGCAGATTTTTGTCACAAAACGCTGCCTTGGCGAGTTGGACGAATTTTTGCGGCTCATCTATGATCTCGATCTTAACAGGCGCTGCGAAGCGATCGGGCGCAAGTTTGATGTCTTCATCGGCACTATAGAGCCGGAGGGCGGCGGATACGCAATCGAGGGCGCTCGAGTCGAAGAGGGCGACCTTAGTCTGATCCCGAACGAGCTGCTGGCCATATGCCGCGAAAAAGTCGACCCGTTCGGTCAATCCGAGCGCGTTTTGCTCGAATCGCTGCTAAGCGAGGATGCGCCGCCGAACGTGAGTGTGCCGATACCAAGCATAGCGATAGACGCCAATTACGACGTGTATCCCAACATCGCCGAGCCGACCGAATGGTGGCGGCTGGGCAACCTAAAAACAGATGGGGTAGGCGCTGTCCTCAACGCGTACGTGCATGAAACGACGCCGGGCATGAGGATGAACCGCGAAATGCCGATACGCGAACTGGCACGTCGGTATGGTGAAAAAAGCAGCAAAAAAATGTACAAAAAAGATGATCTCATCTGCCGATGGTTGCACCAATGGGGTATGGATTATGGGGAATGCAAATAGGGCGGGGGCCGTATGATGAAGGTATATAGGAGCGCCAAAGCGGAAAAGGCAATACTCGATACCTACGATCAACTGCTTGTCATGTGGAACGTGGCGAAGGTGGAGCGTGATATCCCAACGTCCTACGGCTCGACCCATGTGATTCAGTGTGGCGACGAGGGCAATGCGCCGCTGGTGCTTTTTCACGGCGTCGGGGATGATTCCGCGCTGATGTGGCTGTACAACGCAAAGTTTCTTTCGGAACGGTTTTGCGTGTATGCGGTCGACACGATAGGCGGCCCGGGCAAGAGCAGGCCGGGTGAAGCATACGACGAAAATTTTGACGATGCGACTTGGATCGACGCCGTATTCGATGCACTTCGTCTTGATAAAGCGTTCGTGGCGGGCGTTTCGCACGGCGCGTACCTTGCGCAGTATTACGGAGCGCATCGTCCAAACCGCGTGGAAAAGATGCTTTGTATGGCCGGATCGGTACCCGTTGGAAGCGGGAGCCCGATGAAAACTATGATGAAAATCTTCCTTCCGGAAGCGCTTTTTCCGACGGAAAAGAACGTGGCTAAGCTATTGCGCAAGCTCTGCGGGGACAACAGCGAAGTTTTCACCGGCAATCCCGCGGTTTTGGCGCATTACAAATGCCTTCTGAAAGGCTTCAACAATATGGCGATGCGCTACCATAAGGTCGAAAGCCTTGCAGATAGTGCGATCGATTCCATACGCGAAAAAACGCTTTATCTTATCGGAGACGACGATCCGTTCGCGAAGCTCGGCGGCAAGGATGCCTTGTTGCGTTACAATATGAATGCGCAATTTTATCCCGGCGTGGGGCACGGTATCAACCACGAGATTGCCGAGGAAATTAATCGACGGATCGCCACATGGTTTTTAGCATAGAGTGCACTCTATATCTTTTCGCAAAAGACAACTTTTACGAAAAGATATGGGTGCATTTCGCAACATCGCCGCCTCGGGCGGCGTTTTTCTTATAGAAGCTTTGGGAGGTCTTACCATGCAAGGCAGCCACCGCGTTCAAACGGATAAGCGCAATACCGCGTTGCTGCGCGAAGTCATCCAAGAGTTGCCCACGTTTTGCGCGCAGTTCTTTCGCGGCATCGAGCCGCAGACCACGGTGCTTACGCGGCTTAACTACGCCTACGATCTTCGCGTTTTTTTTCGCTTTCTAAGCCGGGAAATCCCGCGTTTCTCCGGGCGCGCCGTGCAAGAATTTTCTATTGTAGATATTGCCGACGTTCAGCCGGTCGACCTGGAAATCTATCTTGAATACTTAACCTTATACGAGCACGACGAACGGGATTTGGAGAATCACGAATCCGGCAAGGAACGCAAGCTGAGCGCGGTGAGAACGCTGTGTAAGTATCTGTTTAAGCACGAGCTGATCCCGGCCAACGTGGCCGCGCTCGTCGAATTGCCCAAAAAACACGAAAAGCCGATCGTCAGGCTCGAGCCCGACGAGGTCGCGAAAATTTTGGACGCCGCCGATACCGGCGAAGGCTTTTCGGATCATCAAAAAAAAATCCAGCAAAAGACCCGCGCGCGCGATGTCGCGTTGCTCACGCTCTTTTTATCCACCGGCATACGCGTGAGCGAATGCGTCGGCATCGACATCGCGGATTTGGATTTTACCGTAAACGGCTTTGCCGTTACGCGCAAGGGCGGCGACCGCGTGATTTTGTACTTTCCGGACGAGACTGCCGACGCGCTTAAGGCATATTTGAAGGAAAGGCTTGCGATCCTCCCCTGCCCCGGCCACGAAAACGCCCTTTTCCTTTCCATGCAAAAAAAGAGAATGAACGTTCGCTCTATGGAGTTTCTCGTGAAGCGCTATGCTGCGGTGGCCGCGCCGCTGAAGAAAATATCGCCACACAAGCTGCGCTCCACGTTCGGCACGTCGCTCTATCGGGAGACCGGCGATATCTACCTGGTCGCCGATGTTTTGGGGCACAGCGACGTCAACACCACCCGAAAACACTACGCCGCCATGTCCGACGAAAAGCGGCGCATGGCGGCGAAGGCGATCAAGTTGCGGGATGACTAGGGCGTACCTCCAAGCCCTATTTTGCGCCGGAAGCGACGGCGACGCATTCCTGATGCGCCTGGTCCGCCAAGCCGGTGCCGTGGTTTTTGCTGCCGGTCACATGCATGCACAGCTGGCCGGTCATGTCGTTGTCGGGCACGGTTTCTATTCCGTGCGGATAGCCGCTGATCGATGCGGCCACCCAATCTCCATTCAGGGCAAGCAGCACCGGGCGGCGATCCCACGACCATTCGCCTCCATAGCTCTCCTTGACGATGGCCGTATCCGCGGCGGTAGTCGGCTCAAAATCAAAATGCAGATCCTCGGAGCTTTCCTTTTCGCTGATCACCCGGGTGGCGAAATAGGCTTTGCCCGTATAAAAATCGACGACCTGTACCTGCCCTCCAACCGGCCACAGCGCGTTTGCCGAGTCCCAAGCAAGCGCCTTGCCCACGGTCGGCGCGGAGCCGTTTTCGCCGCCCGTCGCATCGGTGTCCACAGGTAGATTCGTCGCGCTCGCCGGCGCATCGTCGGCATGGGTTTGGCCGTCGAGGACGAAGTAGCCGTCAAAGCAGAAGCGCCCGTTCAGGCGGGGCAAATCTTCATATGTACCCTCCAAGTCGGCATAGATGTCGTACTGCCTGCCGATGACGGGGCGTTGATCCTTCTCCGAAGCATATTCGATGGCGATTAAGTTCTTTTCGCCCTTCTCGCCAACGTCGAATGAAAAGATATACGGGTCGTCGGACAGCACCTCTTGTACGATTCCCACGCATTTATACACGTTTCCCTGGTATGCGGCTTGGTTTTTCAAAAGATCCGCATAGTTAAGCAGCCATGCCGTGCGAGTATACTCTTCCAGGTTGGCGGTATTGATTGCGATGGCTTGCCCTGTAGGTGAGGCAATCTGGTTTTCCTCGGCGGCAGCTTGTTTTGTCGGCAAAGTTATCAATGCTATAGCCATGGCGCAGCATGCGGCTGCCGCTACGACGGCCATCCACAGCTTGGGTCTTTTTTTGTTTCCAATCAAGCGTATCCTCTCCTTTATCGAAGCGCCTGCGGCAGCCGGTGAAAGCGGCGGGGATTTCGTTGCGGCCCCGATGAGCGCGCGGCCGTAATCAATGCGTTGCCCATCGTCAGGCAGCGCCCGCAACACCGCCACATCGCATAAAAGCTCGATGTCTTTGCGCATCGCGCGGGCGGCAAGGCGCACGGCGGGGTTCCACCAGTGCAGCGCTTCCGCCAGGCGCAGCACGCACAGCTTAAAAATATCGTTGCGCCTGATGTGCGTGCATTCGTGCAAAAGCATCAAATAAAGAACGTTGCCGTCGCCTTCCAATACATATTGCGGCATGAGTATTTCGGGCTTCTTTATGCCGCGCACGGCCGGGCCCATGGAGGCAAGGCGCAGAGCGGGCACGGTTTTAAGGCCCGCATCCATCGCCGCCTTTCGCAAAGCCGGCACTTCGTACATGAGTCTATCGCCGGCCAAAGCGCGACAAGCTTTGCGATATCGGCGGAGCGCCCTCCAGAGGGATATTGCGGCGCCGACGGCCCACAGAGCGCCCGCCACGAGGGTCCAATCAATGGGCACGGCTTCGTGCGCATCCGGCACAGGGGCTGTGCGGGCCAATATCGCCGAATCGATGAGTTGCGCGCGCTCGACAGCCTGAACAATATCCGGCGGCACGGCCGAATATGCGCTCACCGGCGAAGAAATGCGCAGAGGAATCAGCAGGTGCAGAACCAACACGATCCCCACGATGCCCCGCCATGCCATGCCCGCGCCGCGCGGGAGCATGCGCCTGAGCGCAAGATAACACAGCGCGAGCGCCGCCCCGGTGACGGATGCGCGGGCATAGGCCACCCACAGGCCGCTCATGGCGCTTCTTCCCCGCTTTCCAACATTTCGATCAGTTCGCGCGCCTGCTTGGGCGTGAGCTCCTGCGTGCGGCAGAAGAACGCGAGCAAGTCCTGCGGCGAGCCATCGAACAGGCGGTCGACGAGGCTTCCGATTTGTTTTCTCGCGAATGCATCCTTTTCTAGCAATGCGTAATAGCGGTTGCGTCTTCCCCATCGCTCCACGCCCACCGCACCCTTTTCGCATAGCCGGTCGATGAGCGTTTTGACGGTTTTACTGCTCCAACCCGCGTCGCGAAGCCGATCCGCCACCTCGCCAAGCGCCATAGGCTCGGCGCCCCACAGTGCGCGCATCACTCTTTCTTCGGCTTCGGTGATGTTGGGAATCATGATCATTACCTCCTTTGAGATGACACTCGTAGGTAAAATTAAGACTACACTTGTAATCCAATATAAGATTACAACTGTAATCCAAGTTTGTCAAGAAAATGCTGATGCTTCCGCATGGTTTTTGATGCCCAACGTCGCGCCATAGGTTATTTGCGAAGACAACGGGAAAGTCGCTACAGTTTTAACAATCCGTTTGCGCTCCGGCTGCAAGCGCCATTCACTTATGTTATGTGTATTTTACCAACATGTAATGAGATGGCTCTGTTTTTTTATAAGTTTATGAATTAGGCTTTGCGTAGAAACAAGATCCGACAGAGGAGGAAAGCGAAATGTGTGCAGCATCCAATACCTTTCCTAAGGTAAAGCTAACACAACAGGATTTTATTTCGACAATCCCATGGGGTATTCGAGGCGATCGCGTTCGGATTCTCCAGCAAGAAGTTGAAAATGAGCTTCTGGATGCAGAAACACTTGCGGCCATGGCCGTGATGCTGGGCTCCGATACATTTTCCGATCGCATCGAGGAAGCGTGGAAGCTGCTTTTAAACAGCCAGAATCACGATGTGCACGTTTGCCTTGCCGATGAGACAGGCATCGACTGGTGCAATGAGGCGAAGGCGGTTGCCGCCGCTGTCAAGAAGGAAGCGGGTCGGTACATCGCTACGTATGCGGGGGGCGACGTGACAATCAATACCCTTTCCTGGAACCGACCCTCCTGTTGCGCGGAGGCGTCGGTTCCCGCTTTTGGGTACGCCGCCAAGGCAAAAGCCGACTCTAAGTACGTCACGTCTCCGTGGGCCGGATGGTTCAAGGCGTGCGGCTACAGCGCCCGCCTGCTCAAGGACGGCGCCATCGAGTTAAAGATCGGCGACGACGCTGAGAAGACGGCGCTTCTGGGTAACCTGAGCGTCTATATGAACGAAAAAAACCTGGATTCTCGCGATGCGGCGCCCATGCAAAAGAAAGCGGAGATATCCGCCGACGGCAAGCGGGCCTACGCCGTACTGGAGGGTTCCCTCGGCGGCATCGCCTACATCCATCGCATCGTCCTCACCGAGCATTCCATCGATTTTACCACCGAGTTCGACTTTGGAGACGGCGCCTATTTCGGCCCCGACATCAGCGAATTTCAGATCGAGCCGCGCCGTACGCATTACTTCCAGCACGAGCGCAAGCTGTGCATGAACTGGAAACTTGCCCAGAAGAACGCGGAACTGTTGTATGTTTCGCCCTTCCTGACGTGGCCCGCGGATGGCGCGGCCCGCTCGATCGAAAGCCTGCACTATGTGGCTTTGCAGGGCGAAAATTATGGGCTGGCGCACATGAACGTAGGCCAAAGCGGCTATGGCCACCAGCAAGAAGCCTCCGCGTGCGAACACGCTCTTTCCTTTGCCCCGCACGATTACATCTACGGTAAACCCGAGAAGCTGATACTCAAGGGCCGCCACGAACACCACTATCGTTTTTTCCCATACCAGGGCGACTGGCGCGATGCCGAGTTGCCGCTCAAGTCGAGCGAATACCAGCGCCCGCTTCTACGTGTGGATTCCGACTCCGTCAAGCCCGTGCTGAGTGCGAGCCTGCTTCAAGTCAAGGCAAACTCCACGATCGCCTCGGCGCTCTTTGAGCGATCGGGCAAGGTCTACCTGCGCATTTGGGAATGGGCGGGCCAGAAGGATGACGTCGAGCTAGTTTACGGCGATGCCTCCTCAACATTTAACGAATGCACGCATGGCCTCAAGCCCATCGGCGCGCCGAAAAAGTCCTTCTCGATGCGTCCATGGGAGATCAAGACGATTCAGGTTTTCGATAAGGCCTTGCCGCTTGCGCCGTATGCGGCATCTGCTCCCTCAACCTTTGCCGCCCTTCCCAGCGGATGGGATGTCAAAAGCCAGTTTACTTGCGAAGGTGCTTGTGCGGGCGCGCCTGTTGACAGTGGCGTCTTGTACTTCGCCTCGGGCTATCACGACGGGTTCGTCAAGCCGTTGGAACACCATTCGGAAACCATGGCGATCGAGATGGAGCGCACGAAAAAATACGAAGGCTATACCAATACGTGGGAAGTTGGCGGAAGCTGCTGGGTGCGCCTGGGCATTAACGAGCCCGAGTATCTTGAAGAGCTGAAAAAGCACCTGCAAGACGGCAGCATTGAAATTGCGGGCGGAACTTGGTGCGAGCCGTTCGGTCTGATCGTCAGCGGCGAATCCAACATCCGGCAAATGCTTTACGGTTTGGAGGCGATTAAAGAAAATTTGGATTATGATGTGCGCATCTATAGCAATCAAGAGCATGGAACCTATGCGCAGATGCCGCAGATCCTCCGCTCCTTTGGCTTGCGTGCCGCCGTCAATCGCACCCAGTGGGCCCCCTATGGCTACGAATCCGCCATAGACGCCGAGATCGTGGATTGGGAGGGCCCTGACGGAACCCGTATGTGGCTTATCCCCCGCTACCATTCCATGGATTACAAGAACTGTCCGTGGGACGACCGCAACCTGCAAAACGGCAGTGTTACGGGTCACAACCGCGTCTGGCGCACGGAGGAGAAGTTCGCGCAGATGCTTCAAGAGGCTTTGGCACACGGCATCAGGTATCCTCTGATGACGATGCTGGAGGACATATGGGCTAAAGGCCTGCGCACGACGGACGAGGAGATGGATTTCTACGCCTCCTTGCCCAATGTTCGCTTCATCAGCCTTGCTCGCTATCTTATGATGGTGGGCGTACCGATGGAGTGAGCCCAAAGGCTTACATAAAGCGGGTACACAAATGAGGTCTGCGCGAAAAAGCCGCGCGGGCCTCATGCCTATTGAACGTCGACTATCTAGAACATATCGTCGCCGCCCCCCAAAGTACCCAAGTCCAGCGACGGATCGGATCCCCTCGATTTGTCAGGCTCAGTCGCCATAGCTACGGCTATGCCTCCTTCCCCTTCCTCGCGGGGAAAACCTCTCCTTCGCTGTCTTTTGGGCATTTGGGGGGTGGGTGACTATAAATACGAAAAAGGCGGCCAAGGCCGCCTTTTCATGCGCTATGTTGCGTTTGTTTTACGCCTTTAAATCTCCCAGTAGCTTCTTGGCAAGCTCCGCGGCGGATGCGGCATCCGGCGAGTAGCCATCCGCGCCGATTTCATCGGCGTACGCCTGCGTAATCGGCGCGCCGCCAATCATAACCTTAACCTTCCCCTCCAGCCCGGCAGCCTTCACCGCTTCCACGGTATCGCGCATAGTGGGCATGGTAGTGGTAAGAAGGGCGGACATGCCGATGATATCCGCGCCCTGTTCGACGACGGCGGAGATAAACTTTTCGGGCGTTACGTCGATGCCCAGATCGATCACGCCAAAGCCCGCGCCCTTGAGCATCATGCCGACCAGGTTTTTGCCGATGTCGTGCAAATCGCCCTTGACTGTGCCGATGGCGACCTTGCCGATGGGCTTAACATCCTTCTCAGCCAGCAGCGGCTCGAGGATCGAAAGGCCCGCATTCATCGCACGCGCGGCGATCAGTACCTCGGGAACGTAGATCTCGTTATTCTTGAACAGTTCGCCCACTTCGCCCATGCCTACGACGAGGGCGTTGTTGACGATCTCTTCCGGCTCTACGCCCTCGCTTAGAGCGGCATTGACAAGTTCTTTCACCTTGGGGGCTTGCCCTTTCTTAAGGGCGTCGGCGATCTGGCGAAAATCGGCCATGAATAGACCTCCTCTTAGCGTTTCCTCGATTATAACATCGGGTGGAAGACGGCAAAAGGATTTCTTTGCTGTCTGGGCACAAATAATGGTACAATCTTGCGAATTACAATTTTCCCGAATTTGCTATTGTTTTCTGTATTGATTGGGCGAAGTGCCTACTGTCTTGCGAAATACCTTGGCGAAATAGCCTGCATCGTCGTAACCCACGCTCGCGGCGATATCGCGTACGCGCATATCTGTAGTGGAAAGCAAGGCCTTTGCTTCTTCGATACGCACGCGGGTTACGTACTCCAAAAACGTCATGCCGAGCTCGTCTCGAAACAAATGGCTAAGGTAATAAGGGCTGATCGGCACCAGCGCCGACGCCTCTTCCAAGGTGATATTCTCGGCATAGCGTTCCTGAATATACTCGATAACGCTGCCCAGATACCGCGAGGATTTCACGTTGCGGGTGGAGTACACCGCATCGATAAACGCATCGAGCATGCGCACGACCCATGCGCATACGTCCTCAAACGTAACCTGCCTGTCCAGTTCCGACAGAAAGGTATAGTCGTAGCCCAGCAGTTGCGTCAGCTGCGCCCCTCCCTCCACCGCCGCGCGAGATATGACTACCACAAGTTCCAGAATCCGCGCTTTGGTGATATCTAAATTTCCCGCGGTGTCGTAAAAGATCAGCGCCAGCAACTCGTTCAGGATGCGGCGCGCGCCGTTGCGATCGCCAAGGCGTACGCGCCCGATCAGCTCTCTCTCCTTGTTCATCGGGTACACGCCCACTCTGGCCGAGCGCTCGCGCCTTTCCTCGTCCGCTCTTTTGCGGCTAATGATCTCGTCGGCCATCTTCATCTGCTGGCGCATCATCGCCTGGCGCTCGCGATGCGCCTGCTCATCGGGGGTGCCGGCGCTCGCTGCGATAATTTCCAACATCTGAGCGATTTGCCCGAGTTTCACCGGTTCAATGGAGGGAATCTCAAAAAAAGCGTGGAATAGCGCCTGTGGCTCGGAAAGATCGTTAACGCTATAGAGCACCTCTTGCGCGGCCGCCTCGTCTTTTTCCCACAAAAGCACCGGGCCGCAAAGAAGCGTTCCTATGCGCTGCGTGCCGTTGAGCACCGCGCAGCCGATTTCTATAAGCCCAGCGTGGCATCTGGCCATGTAGGGCTCTCCCAGCCTGGCGGACTGGCTCCCCGCCAGATCCATGAACATCGCGCATCGCCTTTGCGCTTCGGGGCAGCGCATCAGCTGTTCGCAAAACCCTTCGCATGCGCTGTCGGGTACATCGCCGCCGGCTTCAAGATAGCGGCAGGCGATCCCCGTCGTTCCGGCAAAAGCCTGCATGGCGCGCATAAGTTCCACAGTATCCTCTCCCTGCACTGCGATGGTGGCTGCGAAGAGGACACGACGGACACGCCTACATCGTTCCCTCGTCGGTTTGCACTACGCTCAATTCCCCCGCAACATTGCGATGTTGCGGGGGAATTGGCGCTGCATGAAACCTCCTCTTCCTCAAAATCGCCTCAGCGTCTTGAAGGAAGAGGAGGATCGACGGAGTGAACGAGGAACGCGTGCCTCCGCTTCCCTTTTCGTCGTTCTTCTTAATCCTTCAAGACGCCTCAGCGTCTTGAAGGAAGAGGAGGGGCCACGAAGCGGCAGAACCGCCAGCGCCGCAGCGCTGACGGTTCAGAGCGCAGTGCGCCCCGACGACTACATTGCCTCGCGCAACCGGCCCAGCGCCCTTGATTCTATGCGTGAAACCTGGGCCTGCGAAAGGCCAAGCACGCGGGCAATCTCGCCCTGCGTCACGCCACGAAAATAGCGCATGACCACCACGATGCGCTCGCGCTCTTCAAGACGCTCAATCATATCGCGCATTTCCACAGTGCCCGATTCGTCGCCGGCGGCGCCGAGCAGCGCGTATAAGCTGCCCCTTTCTTCGTCGAGCGGCGCGTCGAGCGACTGAACGGGCTTAAGGGAATCCAGCGCGAGCAAAAGTTCTTCCGCCGAAGCCTCGAGTATGGCCGCCAATTTTTCAATCGTAGGTTCATTGCCCGTTTCCGCGCGCAAACGGGCAATTTCGGCCACGGCTTTCGTGCCGAGCTGTTTAAGGGGGCGGGATACCTTCACGGCGCCGTCGTCGCGAAAATGCCTGCGGATCTCCCCCATAATCAGCGGCACCGCATAGGTGCTAAACTGCGTTTCGAGCGATGCGTCAAAGCCAAGAATCGCCTTATACAGCCCCATACTGCCTAACTGAAACAAATCTTCATAATCGCAGCCGCGCCCGAGAAAGCGTTTGACGATCGACTTGACGAGGGGGATGTTGGCCTCTACGAGTTCTTCGCTTGCAGCAACATCGCCATCTTGCGCTCGCCTGATGAGCGCCACCGTTTCCTCGCGCGATAGCGCGGCGCTCATTCCTCACCCGCGGCCTGTGCGGCAAAACGCTTTGCCATGCGCACTGTCGTGCCCCGCCCGCGGTTGCTCGACACACTGACCGAGTCCATAAAGCTTTCCATCACGGAAAATCCCATCCCGGAACGCTCCATATCCGGGCGGGATGTGTACAGCGGCTCCATCGCGCGGGGAACATCCTCGATGCCGACGCCGCAATCGGTCACCTCGAGCGCGAGCAGGCGATCCTCAAGGGTCGCTCCCAGGCGGATGGTGCCGCCTTTCCCTTCATAACCGTGAATGATCGCGTTGGTAACGGCTTCGGAAACCGCGGTTTTTACGTCGTTCATCTCATCGATGGTCGGATCCAGCGGCATGACAAACGCGCTGATCACCATTCGCGCGAAAGCCTCGTTTTCCGGGATGGCGGAAAAATCCAGGCGCATTTCGTTCTTTTGCATAGCCGTCCTCCTAAGCCTTTTGTATGATCTGGTAGATGCCCGACATCGAAAAAATTCTGTCGATATGCTTGCCGGTTTCCCGAACGGCTACGCTCCCCCCGCGGGAGGACATGCGCTTGTAGCGGCCGATTACGACCCCTACGCCCGAACTATCCATAAACACGAGTTCTTTCATGTCGAATACCAACTTTTTTATGCCTTTGTACCGGTCGATCAGGCCGTCGATTTCTTCGCGCACGGCGACGGCGGTGTGGTGATCGAGCTCTCCGGACAAGCGCACGACCAGCGTGTCTCCTTTAACCGTATGAGACAGCATGAACTTTTCCCCCTCCTTTGCATCAGGCGACCGAAAAGAGCCCAAAGAGGCAACGCCCTTGGGCGGGCAAAGGAGGCGCGAGCGAACGCTACGCTAACCGTGCCTCTAAGCGCCGCGGCGGGTCAACCGCTGTCTCCACGGGTTCTTGTAGGTTTTAGATAAAGTTCATCCGATACGAGCATAAACCCTTTGCCGAATCCTGGCAAGCGTTCGACAAAATCCCACTCGCTCTTGCCTTACAAAAAAGCGATCGCATTCCATTTTTAGGGATGCGATCGCTTTGGTTGGCGTTCAACGGGATATGCGTCGCCTACAAAACCACTTGATCAGAAGCCGACACCTTGTCGATCCACTCAGGCTTCATGATATCCTCAATATCTTCCCAGGGTATGGTCAGCCTCACCTCGCCAACGGCAAAGGGCGCAACTTGGTAATCGCTGAAGATGAACTGCAAGCCCGTTTCGGTCGGCACAAACTGGCTGAAGTTTACCTCGTCGGGCGCAACCCCTTCGTAAAACCAGATATCTTCATCCAGATACGTCTTATCCTGTGGCACGTCTATATCAAGCGTTCTTAATTTTTCTTCGGCGAGCTGGGAAAGCCGCAGCACATAGTCGGGATTGGCGAATAGATCCCCAAGCTCGACGCGCGCTCCGTCAGGAGAGGTATATACCTTGGCGACGTTCATCGTCGTGCCGTGTGCCGCTCCGGAATAGTACGAGCTAATTTGGTATACGACAGCAAAGATTTCATCATTGCGCTCCACATCGAAATCGACGCCGACATAGTTCTTTTGATCGCTGAAAATTTCTTCGATATCGTCGAAATCGGCGAACGCATTGTGGACGAGTTCGAGCGCATCCTCGTCGATCGTAGAGACGCCGGTTACCGGATAGGAAGCTTCCTTGGTGGTATAATCGTCGCTTTCGTCGATCGTTTCAATCGTATATTGCAGCAGAATCTTGGCAGGCTCCGGCGTTTCCTGTGCCTTGGCGGATTCGGTTGCGTTCGAAGGCGTCGCGCTGTTGTCGGCGGTTTTCGTCGCGGAAGCGCCGGGCTGTTCCCCTGTGTTTTGGAAGATCTGTTCGGCGAAGGCGATACCGCATCCGGCAAGGGCCAGCAAACATGCTATGAGCAAGCATAGCGACACAATGCGTTTCATACACATACCTCCGTTATCGTGAAAGCACGCCGCCATACCTCAAAATCCCCGCGCCCGGCGCGATGGTTTCGCAAGCGGCGGCATGCTTCATGCGTATCAGATGTTTCGGTTAATTATTCGTACTTGATGCGGTCTTTCCAGATTTTCACGCCCATTTCTTCATACCACTGCTGCATTTTGGCCTGGAAAGCCTCGTTTCTCTTCTGCGTGAGAATTTCTTCGTACAGGTCGGCCTGAACCATTTCGTAAGGGATCGCGCCGGGGGCGATGGAAGAGACGCGCTTGAGAATGTGGTAGCCGTAGTCGGTAGCGACCAGGCCGCTCGTCTGGCCATTGGAGGTAAGCGCAAGCGCGGCGTCGGTAAAGGGCTGCATATATTTGGCGCAATCAGTATACATGATGTAGCCCTGAGTCTTATACGGCTCCGATTTCATGCCCGGATCTTCGCCGTATTCGTCGATGAGCGCCTGAAAATCATCGCCCGCGTCGACTTTGGCGAGCACCGCGTCTGCCTTTTCTTGTATCTTCGCAAGCTCTTCCTCAAGCAGCGCATCGGCGTGGGCGTCCTTATCCTCGCTGCGCAGCGTCGAAACTTCTACGGCCTTATCGTCGGGAATCGTGATGAGAATATGCTTGATGTAGAAATAATTCTCCGGCGCATAGTAGACGGTTTCGGAATTTTCAAGCGTCGTTTCGAAAGACGCATAGTCCGCTTCCACAGCCGTCTTTTCGTCGGCGACGCGCTTGTCGTACTCCGCCTTTACGTCTTCGTCGGTAACCACGATATCCTGGGTGACTTGTTCGACCAATCTCTCGGTCAGAATGGTCTGCAGCGTATCCTCTACATAATCTTCAAACGTGTAGGTTTCGTTGAACATGCCGCCCGCCCATTCGGTAGCATCGGCATCCGCCTCTTCGTGCGTGGCTTCCGGATATTGTTCGCGGTACGCGTCGTAGCGCACCTGATATTGATCGTCCACGACGGCCTGCGCCCGCACCCGCGCGTCTTCGCGATCCCCCTCGACCTCTTGAATGCCGTACTCTTCCATTTTGAAGTCTCGAATTTTTCTGCTGACAAGTATGCTGATACTGCTATCGGTAATGTAATCGATAGATTCCTGCTGCGTCGTGTCAAAGGGGCTTATGCCGTATTGGTCAAAATTAGGAAACGCCACTTGCCAATAATCCGTCAGCGTAATCTTAAAATCTTTAACCTGGGCGATGATCACGCGGTCGGAATTTCGCTGCACCAGCGAGCAGCCCGCAAGGCAGGCGACCGCGAGCGCCGCGGCGACGATTTTCACAAGCTTTTGCAAGAGGTACCCATCCTTTCGTGCGCGATGTCCCAAACGCGCTTGGGTTATTATACACGAGATGTCGCAACGTTACAACGCATAGATCGCGGCGCAAATGTGGTATTTCATAGAACAAATGTATTATGAAATGATTTATCATTTTGCACTTTGTCAATGAGCTGCGGTTTTCTACGAAGATTCGATGCCTATCATTGCATATTCCCGATGTGCGCTTCCATTCTTATCTTTTCGACACTTGTCCATAAAACAGGGAACGTGGTTTGTTCCCTGTTTTGATGTTGTTTTGCAGCTTTTTACATTGCGCTCGTCGCATCGGAGCCGGTCTCGGTTTCTTCTAAGGCGCCTACGAGTCCTTCGAGCAAGGGCGTTACTCTTTTCATCAGAGCCTCGGGATCTCCCTTTTCCCTGTACACAAGCGCAGGAGGCTGGGTGGCGGAAAGCATCAGCTGCGGGCAATCCGCCAGGGCGCGCATCAGCGAAATCGGATCGATTTGCGCGCCGGACGCAAAGCGCATCGTCAAAAGATCCGAACGCATGAGCGCCTGTTCGACCTTTAGGCGGCCCAGTAGGCTTTTGAGATAGCTGACGACCACCAGGTTGTGAACGGGCTCCGGCACATCGCCGAACCGGTCGATCAGCTCCTCAATCACGTCGTCGCGATCGCCCTTGTTCTCGATCGAGGCGATACGCTTGTAAACTTCCAGCCGCACGCCGTCTCCGCGCACGTAGTCTTCGGGCAGGTAAGCATCCACCTTTAGGTCGACGCGCGTCTCGATATCCCCCAGGCCCTTTTCTCCGCGCAGCCTGCGCACGGCTTCGTCCATCAATTTAACGTACAGATCGTATCCCACGGCGGACATGTGGCCGTGCTGCTCAGAGCCCAGAATGTTGCCCGCGCCGCGAATCTCCAGATCTCGCATCGCAATTTTGAAGCCCGAGCCAAACTCGGTAAACTCCCGTATGGCCGTCAGACGTTTTTCAGCCACCTCGCCGATCATCTTGCCGGGGTGCACCGTCAGGTAGCAGTACGCAAGGCGATTGCTGCGCCCGACCCTCCCGCGCAGCTGATAAAGCTGTGAAAGGCCGAAGCGGTCGGCTTCGCATACGATCATGGTGTTGCAGTTGGGCACGTCCAGCCCGGATTCGATGATCGTCGAGCACAAAAGCACGTCGTAGTGCCCTTCGAAAAAGTCGAGCATTACGTCCTCGAGCGCGCTTTCGCGCATCTGGCCGTGGCCGATTACGATGCGCGCCTCGGGCACCAACTCGCGCAGGTGCTGATAAAAGATGTCGATGGACTGCACGCGGTTGTAGACGATATACGCTTGGCCGCCCCGTGCCAGCTCGCGCAGCACGGCGTCGCGCACCAAAGAATCGGAATAGTCCAGCACATAGGTCTGCACGGGGTAGCGTTCCTCGGGCGGCGTTTCGATCAGGCTCATATCGCGAATGCCCGCCATGGACATGTGCAGCGTGCGCGGAATCGGCGTTGCGGAAAGCGTAAGGACGTCGACATTTTTCTTAAGCCTTTTGAGTTGCTCCTTGTGCGCAACCCCAAAGCGCTGCTCTTCATCGATGATCAGGAGCCCCAGATCCTTAAACGTAACATCAGAGCCCAGCAGGCGGTGTGTTCCGATGAGAATATCCACCTCGCCCGCGCCGGCCTTACGAGCAATTTCCCTTTGCTCGGCAGGGGTTTTAAAGCGGCTGAGCATCTGGATGCTCACGGGAAAGCCGTCAAAGCGCCTGGTGAGCGTCTGGTGATGCTGTTGCGCGAGAATCGTGGTGGGCACGAGAATCGCCACCTGCTTAGAATCCATAACGGCCTTAAACGCCGCGCGCACCGCAACCTCGGTTTTGCCGTAGCCCACGTCGCCGCACAGCAGACGATCCATCGAGGTGTGGCGCTCCATGTCGCGCTTGATTTCTTCGATGGATTGGAGCTGGTCGGAGGTTTCCTCGTACGGAAAATTATCCTCGAACTCGCGCTGCCACGGCGTGTCCTTACCGAATGCGAAGCCGCGTATCTGGTGGCGCTCGGCGTACAGCGCCACCAATTCTTCCGCCATATCCTCGATCGACTGTTTTACCTTTTGTTTAAGGCGGTTCCACTCTCCACCGCCTAGTTTATTAAGCCTTGGCGCGGCGTCTTCCATACCGATGTACTTTTGCACCCTGTCCAGCTGATCGGTAGGCACGTACAGCTTATCTCCACCCGAGTACGAAAGATGGAGGTAATCCCTAAACCGCCCCTCCACCTCCATGCGCACGGTACCTAGATATACGCCAACCCCGTGGCTTTCGTGCACGATATAGTCGCCCGGCGCAAGGTCGGTAAACGCCTGGATCTTTTGCCCGGTGCTCCGCCTGCGACCTCCGATGCGCTTGCGGGCCTCCGAACCGTAAATCTCCACCTCGGTCATCACGCACAGGTCGTCAAGCTCGAACCCGCGCGACAGCGCCAGAGGAAGGATGACCGCCTCGCCGGGCCGACACTCCCTATCCGTGTTTTGCAAAAAGGACGCTTCGGTACCAAGCTTGCGCAGCGAATCCTCCAATCGCTGCCCGCGCGCGATGCCGCCCGCCAGAAGCAGTACCCGCGATTTTTTCTTTTTATGGAATTGCACATCGTGCGCGAACTGATCGAGCTGGCCGTGGTATGCACCCGCTCCGCGCGCGGCGATGTCGATTTCGTCGCGGGGCAGAATGTCGGGGGTTGCGATGTTGAGGTTGGCAAGGGCCACGCCGGGCCTTGCGATCAGCTCCCGCAAAACCTCGCCGAACTCGCGCACCAGCGCTCGCTGGCCGGGCAAGGCGTCGCCGCGCTCCAGCGCGGCGCGCAGGTGTTCGTCAAACTCAAGCGCGATGTTTTCGCAGCGCTCGCGCAGATGGTTCGGCTCATCCAGAAGGATGGCCGGAGCGCGCATGTACGCGAGAATGCCGTCCGTCTTTTCGTATAGGTAGGGCAATAGGGATTCGATTCCGTCAAAGCGCACGCCCTCGGTCAACTTTTCGGCAAACTCGCGCAGGCGTCCCCCCTTGGATGTCTTAAGCTGTATACGCCCTGCGCGGCTCGACGCAAACGGCGAGGGCAGATCCTCCTCATCGCCAAAGATCGAGGAAAGATCAAAATCGTTATCATCGTCGGAGCGCTCCTGGGCATCCCACCGCCTTTGGGCAAAATCCAGTTCGTATTGTAATCTCGACGCGGCTCCCTTGGTAAAAGCGGCGTCCAGCAGCGCCTCGCTCGCCGGCGGAATGGAAATTTCGTCGATGTTCTCGCTTGAGCGCTGCGTCATCACATCCAGCGCGCGCAGGGTGTCGATTTCATCGCCGAAGAATTCGATGCGGCATGCGGTGTTCATGCCTACGGGATAGATATCCACAATGCCGCCGCGCGCGGCGAACTGGCCGCGGCCTTCCACCATATCCACGCGCTCGTAGCCAGCTCTGGCGAGCGTGCCGAGGAACAGGCCCATATCCAGCGTTTCGCCGCTTTTTATATGCGTCACCGCGGAGGCAAACAGCGCCGAGGGCATAATGGGCGTCAGCAGCGCCTCGATCGGCGCAATCACGAGGCGGGCAAGCCCTGAAAGAGCGCGAGAGAGCGCGTCGATGCGCCGCGCGGAAAGCTCGCGGCTTTCGGCGGCGACGCGATAGAGTGCCAGCTCCTTGGCAGGGTAAAGCGCAACGGCCTCCTGGCCCAACAGATTGATCGCATCTTCATACAGGCGTATGGCCTGCAAATCGTTGTAGGTGACTAAGAGCACCTGATGCTCCCCGGAAAGTAGCGCGGCAAGGGGCGCCTTCATGCCGTCGGGCACGCCGTGCGCCAATGTGATGCCCTTTCTGTTAAGAGACGACGCGAGCCGCTGAACGGAGGGTATCCCCCGCAGCGGCGAAAAAAGAGTTTCCAAGCGAGATACCTCCGTCATGCTTCGGTAGGTTCGGCCTTGGGGTTTCGGGTGTTGATTTCCTGCATCGCGCGCTCCGTTCCCTCGCGAACGACCAAGTCCACCCCGAAAGCCGCGCGTTTTAAGGACTCGAACATAAGTTCCATTTCATCGCTCCGGTAGCGCGTCAGCACATAGTCCTTCAGGTCGAAGCCGGGGTGCTCCGGCTTGCCGATGCCTATGCGCACGCGCGGAAAAGCGGTTTCGCCCGTCAGGCTTATGATCGAACGCATGCCGTTATGCGTACCCGCGCTCCCCTGTTTGCGTATGCGCACGCTACCCATCGGCAGGTCGATGTCGTCGTACACCACTACAAGGCGGTCGATATCGGGCTTGTACCAATTGAGGAGCTCCACCACGCTCATGCCCGAATCGTTCATATAGGTTTGCGGTTTGGCGAGCACGACGCGCTGCGCGCCCACCACGCCTTCGCCCACCGCAGCCTTAAACCGCGCCTTCGCAATCGGAACGCGCCACATATCGGAAAGGATATCAATCGCATCAAAACCCGCGTTGTGACGGGTGTGTTCGTACTGCCTACCCGGGTTTCCGAGCCCCACGATCACATACATCGTTTCACCCGCCCCCTAAAGCCCCTGAATATGGCGGTATAGATCGGCATAGCCCCCGCGGGGCACGCCCGTATCTTCTACATCGCCGATCGCATAAGGGGTAAGAAAAAACGCGCTCATGCCCGCGGCGAGCGCCGGGCGGATGTCGTCGCGCGCATCGTTACCCACCATCAGGCATTCCCCGGGCAATGCGCCGATGCGCCCAGCCACATCCAAATAATAGGCCGGGTTGGGCTTGGTGGTTAAAAAATCTTCATAACTCGTGCACAGCGCAAAATCTTTTTCTTTCATGCCCGCCCACGTCATCCGCGCGAGCATCGCGGCGCGCGGAAACATCGGAATGGTGGCGAGCGCCGTAACAAATCCCCTTTCGCGGCACAGAGCGAGGATCTCCCGCGTCATCGGCTCCGGCGGAAAGTGCTCGCCGAGTTTGGGGAATTCGTCGCGATAATACCTATCAAAATGCGCAAAGCATGCATCAAATTCCAAACTGGCCATCCGGCAAAAATGGCGCGCGAACAGCGCGGCGTTACTTTCTTCGCCGCCCTCCCTGCGCATCACCTGCGCGGTGGCATCCATAATGCACTTGGCGATGAAGCGCGCATCCTGCCCGGGTATGCATGCGCCGACCTGCGAAAGATACAGTTTGAGAAACTTATCGTTGTCCATCGGCAGCAGCGTGCCGTCCATGTCGAAGAGTATCGCCTTGATCAAAGCATCTCCATCCTATTCGTACAGCGATGATATGGGCTTGTCCCCGTAAATGCGCATGATCGCCTCGGCAAACACCGGCGCAACCGATACGACGCGGATGTTCCTGGGCAGGTCGCCGGATTGGGCAATGGTATCGGTAATCACCAATTCGCGAATGCAGCTCTTTGCGATGCGCTCGAGCGCCGGTTCGGAAAATACGGCGTGTGTAGCGCAGGCGTATACCTCGCGCGCGCCCATGTCGATAAGCGCCTGCGCGCCCAGCGTGAGCGTGCCGGCGGTGTCGATCATATCATCCACGATAAGCGCGCGCTTGCCGTTGATATCGCCGATCACGTTCATCACCTCGGCCATGTTGGCCTTGGGTCTGCGCTTGTCGATGATGGCAATGGGCGCGTTGAGGCGGTTGGCAAGCGCGCGGGCCCTGCCCACGGAGCCCAGATCCGGCGATACGATCACCAGATCGTTCCCTTCAAACCTGCGCTGCAAGTAATGGGCGGCCAGCACCGGAACCCCCTGTAAATGATCCACCGGAATGTTGAAAAAACCCTGGATCTGGGTGACGTGCAAATCCATCGTCAGCACGCGGTCCGCGCCGGCTGTGGTGATGAGGTCGGATACCAGCTTGGCGGTGATCGGATCGCGCGGGCGCACCTTGCGATCCTGCCGGGCATAGCCGTAATAGGGGATCACGGCCGTCACGCGTCCGGCGGAAGCGCGCCTGACGGCATCGATCATGATCAAAAGCTCCATCAGGCAGTCGTTCACCGGCTTGGAGGTGGATTGTATCAGGAAAACCTCGCTGCCGCGCACGGTTTCCTCGATGTTGACGCTCGTCTCCCCGTCGGCAAAACTGCCCACCGTAGCCCGGCCCACGGAAAGGCCCATGTGAGACGCGATATCCTTGGCGAGTTTGTCGCTGGCGTTGCCCGAGAAGATTTTGATGGACGAGCCGTGCACGGTCATAGCTTTCCCTCCGACATCCGCTTTTCGACCCAGCCTTCTTTGATGTAAGGTTGCGCCCTGCCCACCGCGAGCGCCCCCGCCGGAACATCCTCCGTAACCGTCGTGCCGGCCGCTATATACGCGCGCTCGCCGACCGATACCGGCGCGACAAGGTTTACGTTGCAGCCGCTGAACGCGTGGTCGCCGACCTTGCAGCGATGCTTTTTCTTGCCGTCGTAGTTGGAGAACACCACGCCGCAGCCCAGGTTGATGTCCTCTCCGACGTCGGCATCGCCCACATAGGTGAGGTGCGATATGCGCGTCTTATCGCCGATTACCGAATTTTTAAGCTCTACAAAGTTGCCGATTCTGCAATGCTTGCCCACCGTGGTGTCGGGCCTTAGGTGCGCAAACGGCCCGATGGCAACGCCCTCGCCCACCGTGCAGCGGGTAAGCACCGAATTGTCTATGCGCGTGCGATCGCCCACCGTCGAATCTTCCAGGCGGCTGTTCGGCATGAGCGTGCACTCGCCGCCCACGGTAGTTTTGCCCATGAGCGAGCAGCCCGGATGGATGACCGTGTCCGCCCCGATGGCCACATCCGGGCTGATATCGCAGTGCGAAGGGTCCAAGAGCGTCACGCCGTTTTGCATGTGGAAAGCGTTGATCCTATCCCTCATCAGCGCCGTGGCTCTTGCAAGCTGCGCGCGGTCGTTGATGCCAACCCCCTCTTCTTCATCCGCGCGTACCGTGGCAATGCGCTTACCCGCGCGGTATAGGATATCGATCAGGTCGGTCAGGTAATATTCCCTCTTCGCGTTGTTGTTGCCGATTTGGGGCAAAGCTTCCTTGAGCGCCGCACCGTCGACACAAAGCGCGGCGGAGTTGATTTCCTTAATTGCCCTTTGCGCATCCGTCGCATCCTTGTGCTCTACGATTGCGCACACATTTCCGGCCTCGTCGCGCAGGATGCGCCCATAGCCCGTAGGATCGTCCACGACGGCCGTCATGACGGCGGCGCAAGCCCCGCCCTCCACCGCCTTTCGCATGTTGACAAGCGTTTCGGCACGTATGAGCGGCGAATCGCCCAGCAGTATGAAAACAGGGCCGGAACCGACGGCGTCAAACGCGGCCTGCGCCGCCTTTGCCGTGCCCCAGCCTTTTGAAGGATCCTGTATCGCAAAGAAAACCCTGTCTCCTAAATAATCCTTTACCTGCTGCGCCCTGTCGCCCACTACGGCGATGGTGCGCGCGATGCCCGCGTCCCGCACGGCCCGAACGATGTATTCGATCATCGGAAGGCCTAATATCGGGTGCAATACCTTGTGCGTTTTGGATTTCATCCGCTCGCCGATACCAGCCGCGAGCAGGATGGCCAGAGTGTCCACAGGCATCCTCTCCTTTTTCACGAGTATTTGCGGAGGCAATGGTACGCCTTTGGGGTATATATAGAAACAATGGCAATATCGCCATGCCATGGGCGCGCCATACCCGCAAAAATGAAGCGCACGCGGTCCGAGCCACGTACAGTAGATAGTATATCATGGTAAGGGGGAAAATGTCTGTGAATTTCATGGAATATGTGCATAAACGACGTTCCGTCTACGCGCTGGGTTCGAAGCCGCCGCTTGAGGATTCCGCCGTCGAGGCCCTGGTTAAGGCCGCAATGCTCGACGCGCCCACCGCTTTTCATTCGCAATCCGCACGTGTCGTGCTGCTGTTTGAGGGCGCACATAAAAAGTTCTGGGGTTTGGTGGGCGACGCGTTGCGCGCCATCGTACCGGAAGGTTCGTTTGCATCCACCGCTGAAAAACTAGCGGGCTTTTCCGCCGGGAGGGGCACGATTCTCTTTTATGAAGATTGGGATGTCGTTGAACGTATGCAAAAAGAATACTCCGTCTTTGCCGATAAATTCCCCATATGGTCGAACCAGGGTTCCGCCATCCTGCAGTATATCCTATGGACGGCCCTGGCGGCCGAGAATGTCGGCGCGTCGCTTCAGCACTACAACCCTATTGTAGATGCCGCAGCCGCGAAGGAGTTCGGTATAGCCCCATCGTGGAGGCTCAACGCGCAAATGCCGTTTGGATCGATCGAAGCGCCCACGGATGAAAAGGAGTGCGATTCGCTCGACCACCGCCTGCGCATCGTGCGCTGACGAGCCGTGTTGCCGCGGATAAAGGAACACAAAAAAACCGGGAGTTTGTCAGCTCCCGGTTTCCATCGCATGCGCAGACAGCTTATGCAATGATGCACGTTGGCGAGAGGCGTGAAAGTCGACGCGTCAGGTCAACCGTTCGGCCGTCTGCGCGCACAATGTGCGTACAATCCAACCTCTCACCCCCCTTCATATTTGATGTCTATACCATACGCTCTTCTTTGGCAAAAGTCAACACTCATTGTGTGGCAAAATGTAGCAAGATCTTATGATGTCTCGCCGCAAAAATCGCCATAAAAATGCAGGGCGAAAGAATTCCCCTACCGGTTTAGCTCATCCAGCGTCATCTCGAACGCGGGGGCGAATTCGCGCATAAAATCGCCCACCTCGCCAAGTTCGCTATGCTGGATATCTTGCAGTATGCTTTCCTTGGCATACGTAAACTCCAAGTTCCCCATGCGCTCTTCCTCTACGCATTTAAGATAGGCGCAGATTCTGTCCGCGGCCTTCACCCGCGGCCATTCCGGGTCTTTTTCCGGGCACAGCAGCAGCGAAGCATAGATTTCACGCATATCGGGGGGCAGCATCGCAAGCATTTTACCCGAGGCGATGCGCTCCACGCGCTTGTACGCGCTGGTAAGATCGGAGCTGAAATATTTGATGGGCGTCGCCAAATCGCCGGTCATCACTTCGCCGGCCTCGTGGTAGATCGCAAGTTCGGCCGCGCGCGCCGGGTCGGCGCCCCCTCCATATCGCGCGTTGTGCAGCACTGCGAGCGCATGCGCGATGTGCGCTACCTGCAACGAATGTTCCTGCACGTTTTCGGTTCGGGTATTGCGCATGAGGCTCCAACGCTGAATAAAACGCAGGCGCGAAAGATATGCGAAAAAGCTGGATATATAAACCACCTCGGCTTCTTTGTAGGAGACATAGTTGACAAACCTTTTACCGGCTGTTATCGTATAGTTACAATTGCATACGCCGCTGGGGGAGCATTGCGCTGAGAGGGCTTCGAGCCAACCCTTGGAACCTGTTGTAGGTAATCCTACCGTAGGGAAGCGGGCAGAACGGGCATCAATTGCCCTTAAGCCTCTTTCCCGCATGCAAATGCGGGTTTCTCATTTCTTGGCGTCCTTTGGCGGTTCGTGCCGAAGGAGGAGTTTCTTTGTTCGAAAAGTTTCTCGAAACGCCGCCCGCCGTATGGGTAACTTTGGGGGCGGTTCTCGCCATCGTCGCGGTGATCTTCATCCTGGCGCGCAGCAAGCGCCGGTGGAGCACCAGCATGCTGGTTACAGGCGCCGCGTGCCTCGCACTCGCGTTCGTGCTCTCGTGCGTGCGCCTGTACAGAATGCCGCAGGGCGGCTCCATTACGCCCGCCTCCATGCTGCCAATGTTTGTGTTTTCGTATATTTTCGGCATGATTCCCGGCCTGTTGGTCGGGCTTGCGTACAGTATCTTGCAGATGATGCAGGATTTTTATTTTATCAACCCCGCCCAGCTGATGGTGGATTACATCCTGCCCTTTACCGCGCTCGCGCTGTGCGGCACGGTGCGGAGCGCGAAGATCCCGTCGTACTGGAAAATCCCCCTGGGCGTGGCGATCGGCTCGCTTGTGCGGGTGCTGTTTCACGTACTCTCCGGCGCGGTCTTCTTCGCGGAATACGCGGGCGACATGAACCCGTGGATCTACTCGCTCGGCTATAACTTCAGCTCCGTGGGAATCGACGGCCTGATCTGCGTCGTGATATCACTGCTTCCGCCAGTGCAAAAATTGATCGAAACCATGCGCAGGCGGCTGGAAACCCCAACCCGCAGGGCTCGGTCGACAGGGATAATAGGTAACCGCTGAATAACCGGTGCGGCACGCCTTTGCGAATTTTTTCGCGGGCTTGGGCGTTGCCTTGCGCTCGGCCTAGCCTGAACCAGTAGTTAGGGCGAACTTTCTCGGAACCAATCGAACATCATGATGCCCGCGGCGACGGCAGCGTTGAGTGATTGCGTCTTGCCCGCCATGGGCAACGCAAATACCTTGTCGCAAGCGGCAAGCGCTTCTTGCGATACGCCCTGCCCCTCGCTGCCGATCACCAAAATGCGGCGGGCGGGCATGGGGCCGCGGCCGAAGAACGCCTCGCCTTCCATCGCGGTGGCGGCGGCGCACCAGCCGCTTTCCCGCAGAAAAAGCAGTTCCTGCGCAAGGTTGTCAACTAAGCGAACCGGGACGCGGACACTTGAGCC
This sequence comes from Eubacteriales bacterium, assembly GCA_031551255.1. GTDB lineage: Bacteria > Bacillota > Clostridia > Christensenellales > UBA1750 > JAVBNW01. Next base: position 46,061 of record JAVBNW010000083.1, read on the forward strand.
CATCGAGCCGCGCACCGCCTTAGGCGAAAAAGGATCGGCTGAGCCCGCGCCGAACAAAGCGCCGCCAAACCCCGCGGCCTCGGCGGTTCTGAGCATCGTGCCCACGTTGCCCGGGTCTTGCACGCCGTCCAGTGCGAGCAGCGGCGCGCACAGTTCCCTCGCATCGGCAGGGATGTGCGCGGCGAGCACGATGCCCTGTGGTGTGCGGGTTGTACAAGCGGCTGCAAGAACCGCCTCTGTGGCGGCATGAACCTCGGCCCCGGCCTCGTAGGCCCGCTGTGCAAGCGCCTCGCAGCGCGCGGGATCATATAAACAAAGCGCCAGGGGCCACGACGCGTTCAGCGCGTCTTCGGCCAATTTTTCGCCCTCGGCAAGAAACAAGCAACTATTTTCCCTGCCCTTGGCAGATTCGAGCGAGCGGAACAGCTTGACGGTTTCGTTGCGTGTACTTTCGATCGTGCGCATGGCTCTGCCCCCTCGCCTAACAAGCATATCACAAGTGAAGGCCAGGAAAAAGAGGCTGCGAACATGTTTTCGCAACCTTCTTGAAAAAACGCACGGAACCCATGGTCGGTTTTTGTCGAGCGCTGCGTTCGCAAAACAGACCTTATTCCTCGGGGAATGGAACGCGGTTGGAACCATCCATCCATAGGCGTTCGAGGCGGTAATACTCCCTCTCCTGCTCGCCGAAGATGTGCACTATCACGCTCGCGTAGTCCATCACGATCCAGCGCGCCTCGTCTCTGCCGTCCACGCGGGTAGGGCGTATGCCCTCCTTGGAAAGTACTTCGTCCACTTCATCGCACAGCGCCCGCACCTGAAGGCTGGAACGCCCCGAGCATATGATAAAGTAATCCGCGATGATGGTCAGGTGGTTTACATTCAAAAGCAGCATATCCCCTGCCTTTTTTTCATCCAGCACGGCCATGATGCGGTTTGCGAGATCCTTTGGCTGCGTCATTACACGATTCCCCCTTATGATTCGTCGCTGCGCGCGGCGATGCGCGCGAGCAAATCGTTGTAAGTATACACCGTGGTAGGATACAAGATCATATGTTTTTTCAGGATATGGATCATAGAGCCGCGAAAGGCCTCCACCATGGCTGTCTCCGGATCGCTCCACGCCAGCTCCCTCAAGCGCTCCACATCCGAAAAATCGCGACCGGGTTCGATATAATCCGACAAGTTGACCAGCAGATCAAGCAGCGGCATGCCCGGCGCGCCGCCGATGTGGCGCTCAATGGCCCGGAGTACGTCTTCGTCAGCCACCCCGTACTCCCGCTGCGCGATGGCCGCGCCGAGCTTCGCGTGCAGAAGTTCCGGCGATTCGCGTTCCCATTCGTCGACCGAAATGTGAAGCGCAAGAGCCGTTTGAAGCATTTCATCGGCGGTAAGGTATTTTGCGCAATCGTGCAAAATTCCTGCCAAATAGGCCTTTTCGGGATCCGCGCCGTGCAGCTCAGCGAGCCTTTTCGCCGTATCCGCAACGCCTAAGCTATGGGCAAACCGCTTGGGCTTAAGGCTTTGGCCCAGTTTTTCCGTCATCGCGGGAAGCGTCATCGGTAGATCCCCCTATCGTAAATATACGCTTCGACGGCCGGCGGCACCATACCTTTCAGCGATTCGCCGCGTGCTGCCAGCGCGCGAATCATCGAGGAGGAGATGTCGGGGCTATCCGCCTTGACAAGCGTAACCCTCGCGCCGGTTTCCTCGCGCGCGGCGCGCTTAGCCTCGGCAAGCTCTTGATCGCTCATGCCGGGGCGCGGCATGGCGATCAATTCGCACAGCTCCATCGCACGGCGCGCATTGCGCCAAAGCCTCATGTCGCGCAGCGCGTCCGCGCCGACGATCACGAAGAGCCCGTCGCCAGGCCTCTCCTTCGAAAGGCATTCGAGGGTATCTACCGTGTAGATCACTCCCGGTCGTTCGATTTCCACCCGGGATGCCCTTGCCCACGGAAGATCTCTCACGGCGAGCTCCGTCATCGCGGCGCGATCCTCGGCGGCGGCCATCCCCGCCTTGTGCGGAGGATTGCCCGAGGGGATAAACAGCACCTGCTCGAGCCCTACCGCCGTTCTCGCGGCATCGGCAATCAACAGGTGCGCGTTGTGTATCGGATCGAACGTCCCGCCCATCAAGCCAAGCCGCATGAAAACCCTCCCCGTATGGGTATATGGTCGGCCAACCCCAAAACCAGGGCACACGCGAGCGAATCTTTTCCCGCATGGCGGCGTCGAGCTCCAGTCTGCGTAGCTCCCGGCTACGCCTCCTTCCGCCTCCTTGCCCGCGAAAAAATCTCGTGCTCGTCTGCCCCGCTTTTGGGGTTAGTCGACTATAAGTATACACAAAATCGAAAAACGCGCAAGATAAGCGCAGGCCCATTGGGTTGTCATCGGGGCTTCGTTGCGCTATCATAAAACGTAATGATTGGCCATGGGGGGCGTTTCATGCCGTTATGCATCAACCTGGGCATCGTCGCCCACGTAGACGCGGGAAAGACGACGCTGACCGAGCAGATTCTCTGGCGGCTCGGGGCGATCCGCTCGCCCGGGCGGGTAGACAGCGGCACCACGCAAACGGATTATATGGACATCGAAAAGCAGCGCGGCATTTCCGTGCAGGCGACCGCAGTATCGCTTCCGTGGCGCGATGTGAAGCTGAATTTGATCGACACGCCGGGCCACGTCGACTTCGCATCCGAAGTGGAGCGCGCACTGCGCATATTGGATGTGGCGATCCTCGTCGTATCCGCGGCGGAGGGCGTGCAATCCCATACCAAAGTACTGTGGGATGCGCTGAAAGGCCTCGGCATCCCCACTTTATTTTTCCTCAACAAAATGGACCGCATCGGCGCGGACGCGGCGGGGGCTCTTCGCGAAATTCGCTCCCAGCTAGGCGCCAACGCTTTTTTTCTGAAAATTCGCTCGCAGAACGAGAATCCCCCCGCGTTGGAAGACCGCGAGCCCTTGCTCGACGCATTGTGCGGCCTGGACGATGCTTTATTGGAGCGCTACCTCGAAAACGGGTTCGCCGATATGAGCGACGGTGAATTGCTCGCCATGCTGACCGAAAAGACGCGCGACTGCCAATTGTCCCCGGCGCTGTGCGGCGCGGCGTTGTCCGGCGAGGGCGTGGCGGAACTTCTGGACGCGCTGTATGCTCTCGCGCCGCGCGCGGGCGGGAACGCGAAGGGCGATTTGGCCGGATGGGTGTACCGCGTGGTTAAGGATGAGGCGCATGGGCGCGTAGCGCACGTAAAGCTATATAGCGGCACATTGGGCATACGGGATACCGTGCACAACCATACGCAGGATACGCAGGAAAAGGTATTCCAAATCCGCGAGATTCACGGGCGCAAGAGCGCGGATTCGGGTGTGCTTACGGCGGGAGATATCGGCGCGATATACGGCCTTGGGGCGGTGCGCGTAGGCGATATTCTCGGCAACCCTTCCCTCGTTCCCGGCGGCTGCTCCATCGCGGTGCCGCTGCTGCGCGTACGCGTGTTTCCCGAAGACGAAGCGCAGCTGTCCGCGTTGGTCGCGGCTTTGGATGAGCTATCCGCGGAAGATCCGCTGCTTGAAAGCGCGTGGGGGCAGGGCGAGGCGCAGGTTCGCATCACCGGCACGATCCAGCTGGAGGTGCTCGCCTTCCAGCTCAAAAGCCGCTTTGGCCTGGCGGTCACCTTCGCCCCGCCGAGCGTCATCTACAAAGAGACGCCCTCCACCATTGCCGAGGGCTTCGAGGCATATACGATGCCCAAGCCGTGCTGGGCGGTTTTGCGGTTTTTAATTGAACCCATGCCCCGCGGAAGCGGCGTCGAGTACCAATGCGCGATCAGCAACGAGAAAATCCACTACCGCTATCAGGGGCAGATCCGCCAAACGCTCCCTACGGCGCTCGAGCAAGGCCCGATGGGCTGGGAGGTGGTAGACCTTCGGGTCACGCTCATCGACGGCGGCGACCACCCGATTCATACCCACCCTCTCGACTTCGCCCTCGCCACCCCGCTTGCGATGATGGACGGCCTTGTGCGCGCGGGCACCACGCTGCTCGAGCCGATGCTGCGCGTCAACATCGCCGCGCCGGAAGCATATGCAAGCCGCATCGTCGGCGATTTTCTCGCGATGCGCGGGCAATTTAACGCGCCGGTAATCCGGGACGGGCAGTTTTTGCTTGAAGGCAGGCTGCCGGTCGCAACGTCGCTGGATTATCCCGTCAGGCTCGCGTCGCTCAGCGGCGGGCAGGCGACGTACTTAAGCCGCTTTGACGGCTACGACCCCTGTCCCACCGAGCTAGGCGCTACTGCGCCGAACCGCGGGGTAGATCCGCGCGAGCGAGCGAAGTATATTCTGTGGAAGCGCAGCGCGCTCGAGGCATAGGCATTGCGTGCTTTATGCATCCTTTATCCATATTCTAGGATATATCGTACCGTTGCTGTATTGAATGAAAAACCAACGAAACTCACCTTTGCTGAACGTTCCGCTCTTAACTAAAATTTCCTGTTCTACCCCGGCGAGTTTCACCAAATATCCGGTATCTACATATCCGTTCTTTTCATAAAACCTTTTTCGCCTGATTCGCTGCTTACTGTCTTTTGCGTCTACGTCGCATCTTTCAATCGATACGATGATCTTCCTTCCGGGATACATCGATTGAATTTTCTCCAGGATGCGACCGCCGTATCCCTGCGAACGGATGCTCTCATCCACCGCGAAAAACATGATAAAGATCAGCTTTTTCGTTATAGCCATATATACAAAGCCGCATACGGTTTCCCCATCATGAAAGGACAAGAATTTCGTATTCCATAACTTTCCCATGATGAGCATCAACCCAAATGCCATGCGCTCTTCTTTCGGAAAGGCGGAAAAGTAAATTTCCTTTACTCTTTGCCTATCTTTATTTTTCCCATTCACTTTTTCGGCTCTTAAATTCATAGAACATCACCATTCCCATCAGCTTATAGCTTCATTATACCCCATTGCAGGCATATAAAAAGCATAGCCACTCCTTGTCGGAGGGCTATGCTTTTTGGAAGACAGGGCATCTTTACGGATCAGTTCGCATATTCGCCGGTAAATTGGGCTTCCGCAAGGATATGACCCTCAAGCGCCTTGTCGAAATCCTTCTGTGAAAACCCGTTTTTAAGGTCCAGCGGAGCATCCAGCGCGTAGACCGTAAAGGCGTAGGTATGCGGTTTATTCGGCGGAGTCGGGCCGCCATAGCCGGTCTTCCCAAAGTCGTTCTTGCCCTGCACCATGTCAGCGGCGGAGTCGATGGATGCGTTTTCCGCCCACTCGGCCGTAGCATAGTTTGCGGCAAGCCAGTGAACCCACGCGTAGCCTGCCAGCGGAACGGAATCGGGATCGAGCATGCGCAGCGCGAAGCACACCGTCCCCTCCGGCGCGTCGGTGATGGATAAAGGCAAAGACAGCGTCGGTACCCCGCCCGCCTGCTGCGCGCCGCGCATGCCGTAGCGGTCGTCCATTTTGCCCTCGACAATGCCGGCGCTCTGGGCGCTCATGTCCTTAGGCTCGGGCGTCGGGGTTGCGGTAGGCTCCGGCGTGGCATCTACCGTAGGCGCGGCCGGAGGCGAAGGTGCGGCGCTTGTCGTCGCCTCTATAGTAGAGACAAGCGTCGGTTCCGCAGCGGTCTGCGTAGGCGCTTGTGCGGATGAACAGGCGGCTAGCAACATACACGCCGCGAGCATGGCGATGAGTGGTTTTTTCATGGTCATTCCCCCCTGGCGGATAGTGTAGCGCGTTTAAGGAAAGGACGCAAATAACGCGCTCCTAAAATGATTCCCAAAAACGAAAATATTGTCCTTTATTAGATTGATGACAAGAATAAGAAATAAGAATAGCGATACAAAAAGCGAAAAGCGCCTTGCATTGCCCATTCTTCCCGGGGCACGGGGCCTTCCTCAGTTCGCGAATACCAGCGATAGCCTCCTAAGGTCGGCTATCGCTGGTCGCTACTCCACCCCGCCAAACCTTCGGTTTGGCGGGGGCCCCGCTTAAAAGAGCCGGAGCGCGACCGCCGTGC
>JAVBNW010000131.1:0-9044 GCA_031551255.1 Eubacteriales bacterium
TTGCTGGCCCGCTCATTTCGCTTTTAAACCGCAACCCAGCTGTCATCAATTATGGCGCTAAATAATTGATTTCGCAGGTGGCGCTCTATCCGGACGTTGTGCTTTGCTATATGATGACCATCACATTCCAGACCATTGTAGCATCGCGCTATGGCTTGTTCTTGTCAATCATCCGGCAGGGGCTATTCTACCTGCCTTTTATCCTTACGCTGCCGGGGCTTTTGGAGGTGCGAGGACTTTACTTCGCCCAGCCTGCCGCGGACATCCTGACGATTCTCGTCTGCGTTTTTTCCATCAAACCCATGAAGCGCATCGCATCAGAAAAGATGAGCGTTATCTTATGACTCAAATTGGCTGTTATACATTTCCGCGTAAACGCCGTTTTTGGCGATCAGTTCATTTTGCGTGCCCTGTTCCACAATATTGCCGTTTTGCATAACAAGAATTAAGTCCGCGTCCCGAATGGTGGAAAGCCTGTGCGCGATGATGAAGGACGTGCGCCCTTCCATCAGGTTATCCATCGCGCGCTTGATCAGCACCTCGGTGCGGGTATCGACGGAGCTGGTCGCCTCGTCCAGAATCAGCATCGGCGGGTTGGCCAACATCGCGCGGGCAATGGTAAGAAGCTGCTTTTGCCCCTGGGATATGTTCGAAACCTCTTCGTTGAGCTCCATATCCATGCCGCCGGGCATCGAGTGGATGAAGTGATCCACCTGCGCGGCCCGGGTCGCCCGCCAAAGCTCTTCCTCGGTGGCGCCCGGCTTGCCATACAAAATGTTCTCCCTAATGGTTCCCTGGAAGAGCCACGTATCCTGCAAAACCATGCCGAACATGCGCCGAAGGTCCGCGCGGCGCATAGCGCGGATGTCCACGCCGTCCACGGAAATGGTGCCGGAATCCACATCGTAAAAGCGCATCAGCAGGTTGACCATCGTCGTCTTGCCCGCGCCCGTCGGGCCGACGATCGCGACCTTCTGCCCCGGGCGAATGCCCGCGTCGAAGCCGTTGATGATCACCTTGTCGCTGTCGTAGCCGAACACCACGTGGTCAAACGCCACCGCTCCGCCCACGTGCTCAAGCACCGCCGGATGCTCGGCCTCGGGGGTCTCTTCGGGCTGCCCGAGAAATTCAAACACCCTTTCCGCCGCCGCCGCGGTGGACTGGAGCGTATTCATCACGTTGGCCATCTGGGTGATCGGCTGGGTAAATTGCCTAAGATACTGCAAAAACGCCTGAATGTCGCCGATCATCAGCTTGCCGCCCACCGCGAGCGTGCCGCCGATGAAGCATATGGCCACATAGCCCAGGTTGCCCACAAAGCTCATCATCGGCATCATCAGGCCCGATAAAAACTGGGATTTCCACGCGTTTTTATAAAGCTGCCCGTTGATTTCGCCAAACGTCTCCACCGAGCGCTTCTCCGCGCCGAACACCTTGACGATGCTGTGGCCGGAATACGTCTCCTCGATGTGCCCGTTCAGCTCGCCCAGCGTGCGCTGCTGCCCGACAAAGTATTTCTGCGAGCGGCCGACCACCGTGCCGATCAGCACCAGGCTCACCGGCACGATGCACAGCGCGACGAGCGTCAGCTGCCAGGAAATCGTCAGCATCATGATCAGCACGCCCACGATGCTCACCACCGACGTCACCATCTGCGTCAGCGATTGGTTCAGCGTTTGCGAAACGGTGTCCACATCGTTGGTGACCCGCGAGAGCACCTCGCCGTGCGTCATGCCGTCGAAATACTTAAGCGGCATGCGGTTGATCTTTTCGGAGATGTCCCTGCGGAACGAGTAGGTAACCTTCTGGCTGACGCCGGACATGATGAAGCCCTGCACATAGCTAAACAGCGCGCTGACCAGGTACAGGCAAATGAGGAACAAAAGCGCCTGCCCCACCGCGTCAAAGTCGATGCCCGGCCGCACATTCAGGTCGATATCCCGGTAAGAATCGATCTGCGCATCGGTGAGCTTGCCAAGCATCTCATCCGAAATCTGTCCGGAATTTGTATCCAGAAGCGCGCCGAACGTCGTGCCCTCGGGAAACGCAAAGCCCGCCCCCATCTTTTCTTCCACGGCCTTGTGTACGCCATCGTACACCGACATTCTGATAAAGCTATCCACCAAATCGTTCGTAATGTTGCCCATCATCTTGGGCGTCCACAGCGACAGCACCGTGCTCGCCACCGCAAAGATCAGCACGGCGATCATGGGAATCCAAAAGCGCCTGAGATATCCGAGCAGTTTTTTGATCGTTCCCTTAAAATCCGCGGCCTTTTCGCCGCGCATCATGCCGCCGGGGCCTCCGCCCATCGGGCCGCCGCCCATCGGGCCCCTGCGCTGGCCTCCCGCTCTTTGTCCGCTCATGCCAATTCCTCCTGCGACAGCTGGGATAGCGCGATTTCGCGGTATACCTCGCAGCTTTCCAAAAGCTCTTTGTGCGTGCCGATGCCTTCGATGCGCCCCTTTTCGAGCACTACGATGCGATCGGCGCTAAGGATGGTGGAAATGCGCTGCGCCACGATCAGCACCGTCGCCCCGCGCGTCTGCGCGGCAAGCGCCTTTCTAAGCGCAGCATCGGTGCGGAAATCCAGCGCGGAGAAGCTGTCGTCGAAGATGTAGATCTCCGGATCGCGCACGATCGCGCGGGCGATGGACAGCCTCTGCTTCTGCCCGCCGGATACGTTCTGCCCGCCCTGGGCAATCGGCGCGTCATAGCCGCCCTCGAGCTTGTCGATAAACTCCGACGCCTGCGCGGTTTCCGCGGCAATGCGCAGCCCTTCATCATCGGCATCCGGCGCGCCGAAACGCAGGTTGCTCGCCACCGTGCCGGAGAACAGCACGCCCTTTTGCGGTACATAGCCGATTTTTGCGCACAAATCCTCGATCGCATAGTCGCGCACATCCACGCCGTCCACCAGGATTTCCCCGCCCGATACGTCGTAAAAACGCGGTATCAGGTTGATGAGCGTGGATTTGCCGCTGCCGGTCGATCCGATAAACGCGGTGGTCTTTCCGGGCTCGGCGGTGAAGGTAATCTGTTCAAGAACCGGCTCTTGGGCATCCGGATACGCAAAGCGCACATCGCGAAACTCCACCGTGCCGCGCATCGAAGCCTCGCCGTGCAGCGGCTCCTTCGGATCGAAAATGCTGGGCGGCGTCTGAAGAACTTCCTGGATGCGGTCGCCGGAAACCGCGGCGCGGGGCGCCATGATGAACACCATCGTCAGCATCAAAAAGCTCATGATCACCTGCATCGTATACTGGATGAAGGCCATCATATCCCCCACGAGCATCGTGCCCGCGTTCATGTGCTGCGCGCCGAGCCACAGGATCGCAACCGCCGTCAGGTTCATCACGATCATCATCACCGGCCACATCAGCGACATCAGGCGGTTGACGAACAACTGCACCTTCATTACATCGCGGTTCGCCTCGTCAAACTTGTCTTCTTCGCGCTTTTGCGTGTTAAACGCGCGAATCACGCGCAGGCCGGTCAGGTTTTCGCGGGTGACGAGATTTAAGCGATCCACTTTCTTCTGCATCACCTTAAACTTGGGCACGGCCACGAAGAAGAGCGCCATCACCATAAGCGTGACCGCCAGCACGGATACCAGCATGATCCACGTAAGATCCTTGCCCTTTTCCATCGCCTTGAGCACGGCGTTTACGCCGGTGAGCGGCGCGGAGATGAACATGCGCAGGCCCAAGATGACCATCATCTGCACCTGCTGCACGTCGTTGGTCGATCTCGTGATCAGCGAAGCGGTAGAAAACTTTTCGAATTCCGCCATCGAAAAGCCTTCCACTTTGGCAAACACATCCTCGCGCACCTTGCGCGAAAATCCGGAGCCGACGCGCGCGGCGATGTAGCCCACCACCACGGTGCAGGCGACGCTCCCCAGCGCTACGCCCAGCATCTTGAGCCCCTCGATGCGCACGACCGACATATCGCGCATCATGATGCCCTGATCCACGATCGCCGCCATGTACTCGGGCAGCTGCAAATCGCACACAACCTGTACGTACACCAGGGCAATCAGCAGCAAGACCCACAAAACATAGGGTTTGAGATAACTAAGGAGCTTGATCATCACAATCCTCCTAGCAACGCCAATATGGATATGCCTCGCCAAGGGGCGCGCCAACGATTCGGGCGGCATTTGGCAACGGTGATCACAAGATACAGCATGAGTATGGCGCTGGCAAGAGGGAAGTGGGAACAATTTATGTGTTTTGTGAAAATTTAGATCGATATCTAACTAATTTCCGGTTCCCTTGACATTTCTGATGAAAAAAGCTAAAATCAATTTAGTAAATTACTGAATTACTCGTTGCGGCAATCGCAGCGCAATCGGAGGTAAACGATGGATAGACAGCGGCGTAAAGAACTACAGGAAGAATACGCAAAGATCAAGATCATGATGGGCGTCATCGAAATTAAGAACACCGCAAACGGCAAGCGCTTTATCGCGGCGTTCCCCAACCTGAAAAATAAGTGGCCATCTCAGAAGCGCCAGCTGGATATGGGCAGGCATATGAATCTTGCGCTGCAAAAGGAGTGGGCGGAGTACGGCGCGGATACGTTCGCCTACCAAGTGCTCGAAGAAAAAGAGGCGGCACCTCCTGAGGATATCCGCTGGGAGATGAGCAAGATGGAAAAAGCGTGGATGGAAAAACTCGAGCCCTACGAAGAAAAGGGTTACCATCGGCGGCCGGACGCCGGATCCGGCAACCCATAAAAATGCATCGCCACCGGTTTTAACAAACTGGGGGCTGTTCCCAGGTAAAGGCGAGGCTTCCAGGGCGCGTCCCTAAAAATACATCGATGCAGATTGCGGTGGGTTTTTTCGGCAGTTAAAAATATTTCGTCGTTTTTCTTCGGCGGGGGGATCGCGGGCGGTGCGCGTACCCGCCCGCGAGGCGCATAGCGCCGATAAGATGCTACATGATGCGCGCGCAGGAGGTTAGGGCACGCCCTAGGCATGCTCGCCTGTTTCCATAACGGTTTCAGCTACATCCAGCGACAATTTGGGTATGAAAGGGAAGGCGAGCGCGGCAAGGACGGCGCCCGCAAATAGCATGTTCACTTTAACTTTTCGCCGATAGGCTACAAGGCCGCGGCAAAAACAATGGAAAAGCTAAACGATGTGCTCGCCATGCTGATGATAAACGATATGCCTCTGGTGGAAAAATAGCCGGCAAATGACGCCATTGATGCAGCCCTTTTCCTTCGATGTGATCGGCATTTTCGCATACGGAAGCACGAGCGGAAGGGAACGGCACTTCGCCTTCAACCATGACTTATAACGATTATAGTCGGCCAACTTCAAAAACTGGGCAGGCGAGCGAGAGGTTTTTTCGCAGGGCAAGGAGGCATAAGGAAGCGACCCTTCGGGATACGCCTTCGGCGTGAAATGCCTTAAGCTGCGCTAACCTAAGCTCGACGCCGCCATGCGGGAATAGATCCGCTCGATTGCTCTGCTTTTGAGATTGGCCGACTATATACCCCATTCTTACGTCAATAGACAAATTGTAGAAATTTGCCCCATGGTATTCGCGGTGCCAAAAGGCGCTTCGCGATGATATGATCATCGCAAAGCGCCTTCCTTTGCCGTGGCGTTCTTAGCGCCGCATGACTTCTACGCCGCCTTATCCGTCGCTGTCGCCTCCCGCTCGTCGCCATAGATCGCACGCAAAGGCTCCCAATACTCTTCCGAGCGAATCGCCTCGGTCAGCATCCCGGCAATGCCCCCAAGGGTTTCCTTTTCAAATGGATCGGCCAGCCCGGCGGTCTTGAGCCGCGTACGCAAATCGAGCTCTTGATTGTCGAGCAAGAAGCCCATATATAAATCGCGCGCCGTCTCCCAATTTTCGTTGGCAGCCTCGTTGAGCTGCAAGCACACCACCTGGGCAAGCGAGTAGTCGATCACATAAAAGGGCTGCTCGAACATGTGAGCAATCTGTACCCACTGCCCGCCGTAATCGTCCAACAAGACGAGCCCCTCGACATCCCGCGCATAGTCACGGCGCAGCGAGGCAAACAAATCGTTGCGCTCCTGGCGGGTCATATCCGGCCGCTTATACAGCTCAAGCTCAAACTCATAGTACATCGTCTGTTCCAGCACGTTCGTCAGCGCGTCGAACGCCTGCATCATCCGCGCGGCGCCGGCATTGTCGCCGTAGAGCAAATCGTATTCTTTCTGCGCGAGCACTTCCATGCCCATGGAGTGAATCTCGGCGATTTCCGGACCGACCTCAAAGCGTTCGGAAAGGTCGACCTTGGGCAGGCTGTATGTATTGAGCGCGTGCCCCGCTTCGTGCAAAATGGTATCGGCTTTCGCGCTGTTCATATAGATAAACGGCTGCTGATGCGCCTTGAACACGCCCTGGAACCCGCCCGCGTTTTTGTTGGCGGCGGAAAACGCGTCGATCATTTCATACTCTTCCAAGTAGTCGGCAAGCGCGCTGGTTTCGGGCATAAGGGCCCGGAGAACCTGCATCGCGGCGTCATATTCCTTTTGCTCGGCCTGTTCGGGGGTATCGGTATCGGTTGCAAATGCAAACTGCGCCGCGAAGTAAGGGGCATAATATGCGTCGGCATAGTTGGCGGCGGCAACCGGCTCGCCCATGATGCCCTCGGCGGTTGTAAGGAGCTCGCGCATCACCGGCACGATCGTTTCGCGCACATCGGCAATGTACTGTTCCACCTCTTGCAGAGTATAGCTGCCGTTTCTTAAGCGGTACTGGGCATAGTTTTCATATCCGGACCGCTCGGCCACCTGCGTGCGCAACGCAAGCATCTGGGTGAAGAGCTCATCCGCGGTTTTATTGAAGGACTCCACATGTTTTTTAATGGCGGCGTTGAGCTCCTTGGCAAACCACGGCTCTTTTTTCGAATAATATGTTACGCTCCATATCATCGCGCCCAACGGATACTTATCCCCTTGGAAGGAGATCTCTTTCTGCGCAAACTCCGTAGCCACGCGGGTGTACTCGCTGATTAGCTTATTCACCTGCTTGAACAGCTCCACCACCTCCGGGTCGTATTCATCCACGGCAGAGCGCATTTCCTCCAAAGAACCCTCGCCAAGGTAAGCATCCCATTCCTTTTCATAAGGCGACTCCAGAATGGCCCTGTATACCTCCACGATCATATTGGACGACTCGGAATAGACTTCCTCGCACGCGTCGAATTCCGCTTGCGTCTCGTCGTTTACGTCTTGGTTGAAGCAGATGAACGAATAAAAATACATATCGCTCATATCGGCCATGGACCGACTGTAGCCGAGAAAGCGCTCGATCTGCGCGCGTGCATCGGTGGCTGAAGCAAAATCCGCGAGGAATTCATCCGTCAGGGTCTGCATCTCCTCGATGGTAGGGCGGCGGTAAACCATATCCGAAAACTTAATATAGTCTCGCGGCGCGGCCTCGGATAAGTAGGTGAACATCGGCTCCGGGGTCGGCGAAGGGATGGGCGTAGCCGGCCTGGGCGTCGGCGAGGCGGTCGGCGAAGGGGTGAAGGAAGATACCTCGGATGAAACTTGCCCACCAAAACAACCGCAGCAGGCCAAAAGAAGCGCCCCAACCAGCGCCAGCGCCAACATGCGCCGTCCGCGTTTCACGTTCATGGAATACCTCCCAACTCTGGAAGCTATTGCTAACTTCTTCGTAGTATACCACAAAATTTTATGCGGTGCCGGGCGTTCGGCGGCAATATTTCGCGCAACATGCGGACAACATATATAGTATAATGGGGTGAATATCCGTAGCAGTGCGTGCGGATACCGGCGCGCAAGCGCAGCCTGACGGGGCGATCCCTAACGGCGCTCTAAAAAGGAGGTCGGTTCCATGTCGATTCAGCCGCTGGTTGCGTTCAACCTGCCGCCGCTTATCAACTTACCGGACGGCACTTCCATCCGGTCCGCCAAGGAATGGCAAGCCCGGCGCGCGGAAATACTCGCCCTTCTCGAACGCGAGATCTACGGCGCCACGCCGGAACCGTGCCCCGTACAGGGAACCGTTGAGCAGAAAAACACCGACGCATATGCCGGCAAAGCTGTCTCTCTTTCGTGCCGTATTGCGCTCACGACTCCGGGCGGCGAGTGGAGCTTTCCGCTGAGCGTTCATTATCCCAAGTGCTCCCGCATCGAAGCGCTGTTTATCCACCTCGCCTTTGGCGACGCCGGCCCCTGGAAGGAGTGCCCCGTCGAGGAGATCCTCGACGGCGGGTTTGCGCTCGCGTCGCTGGGCATCGGCAGCGTTACGCGCGACGACGGTGACTTTTCCAGCGGCATAGCTTCCCTCTATCCGCGCATGCCCGGCTCGGGCTGGGGAAAGATCGGCATGTGGGCCTACGCGGCGAGCCGCGTGTTGGATTTCCTGAAAACGCTTGAGCCCCTCAGCGCCGTCCCCGTGGCGGTGATCGGTCACTCGCGCCTTGGCAAAACCGCGCTGTGGTGCGGCGCGCAGGATGAACGCTTCGGTTTTGTCGTCGCCAACGATTCGGGCTGCTCGGGTGCGGCGATCACGCGGGGAAAGCGCGGCGAACATATCGATGATATTACAAAAAACTTTCCCTACTGGTTTTGCGAAAACTACGCACAGTACGCCGACAACGAGGATGCGCTCCCGTTTGACCAGCACTTTTTACTGGCCGCGTGCGCGCCGCGCAAGATCTACATAGGCACGGCGGAAGAAGATATATGGGCCGACCCGGACGCCGAGTATCTCAGCTGCGTCGCGGCCGGCGAGGCGTACCGCGCGCTGGATCTGGCGGGGTTCGTAGCGCCTCGCGAATACCCGCAAGCCCCCGCACACTTTCACGACGGCGACATTGGCTTTCATATCCGGCGCGGAACCCACTATTTAAGCCGGTACGATTGGAAGATGGCCATGGCCTACATTCTTAGGCATACGGAAGGCTAACTTTTCTCGTCGTTCTTCTCCGGCGGGGGGCTCACGGGGGGTACGCGTACCCCCCGTGTCGTTGTACCCCCGGGCCGTTTACACGTACTCCCGTGTCGAGGTTGAGCGCGCTGTGCG
>JAVBNW010000004.1:0-8428 GCA_031551255.1 Eubacteriales bacterium
GTAGCGACACGGATGAGCTTGTGCCTAATGCCGAAGCGTTCCAGGGCGATATCGAAGGCGCCGTGCTTGTCGGAGAGAAAGCGGTTGAGGAACTCTAGGCCGTTGTCGGTTCGAATGTAGGCGATGGGAAACGGGTAGACGCGCAGCCTCTTTTAGATGATGATTGGACATGACCGTGTAATCTTTCGTCCGCTCGACGCGGAAAACCGCCATGCGGATAACCTCCCTTCGTTCTAAATATGGGCAAATAGAAACGCCGCAGATTTCGTTTGCGCGGGGTTTGGGCAAATGCATGAGCTCGGTTATGGAGCTATTGGGTGTAAATACCGCCTGCCGGATGCCCTGAAACCATTGATTTTATTGGGCTTTGGGTGAAAGTCCTATAACACCACCTTGATCAAAATGTGTGGATGAAATAAATATACACCCCACAAACCCGCTCTACGAGCGGGTTTGTGGGGTGTTCCCGAAGGCTTATCAGAAATACCTTTTGGTAGATATGAAAGCAAATCTTCAACCTTTCAGGGAATTTGGGACTGAAAGCACTTTTACTCTTTTGATTAAAAAGAAAAAATGCTATCCTGGTCTTGCAAGCATAGCGCAAATGTACATATTGCGCACTTGCTGGGGTTTGCCCCAGTCCCCCATGCCGCGTATGCGGGGATTAGAATCAAGGGTATATGTATCAACGAAAGCCTAAGAGGAATTAACATGAAGGATGTCGTTAGAGTAGGCGCCTGCCAACCCCCTGAAATCATTGGCGATCCACCGGCAGCACTTGATATTATGCTCCAGTTTGCCAGAGAAGCCGAGGACAAAAAAGTTGATCTGTTGTTGTTCCCAGAATGCTTTTTGACAGGTTATGTTTTGAACGAACCATACGTAGCGGAGTATTCGTATGACTTTAAATCCGAGCAATTCGCCGCGATACTCAAACAATTTGAGCATGTTAGACCAGAACTGGTTTTTGGTGTTAGCGAGAAAAAGTCAGGCAAGCTTTTTAATTCCGCCGTGGTAGTGAATAAGGGTGAAGTTGTCGGGGTCTATCGCAAAACGCATCTTATTGACCCTAACGAGATGTTTTATACGCCAGGCAACGAATATCCAATCTTCGAGGTTAATGGCTTGAAATATGGCATAAATATCTGCTACGATGGGCAATTTCCTGACGCTGCAAAAGCTGTCGCCGACCAAGGCGCCCGGCTACTGTTATTACCGGCACAGAATATGATACGGGGCGAAAACGCCGAAAAATGGAAGGATAAGCACAGTGAAATCGGCGTGGAGCGAGTGAAAGAAACCGGCTTGTGGTATGTCCGCTCTGATGTAACCGGAATTCGTCCGCCCAGCCAATACAGTGCAGAGTGTATAGCTTATGGCCCCACACAGGCAATAAATCCAAAGGCCGAGGTTGTCGCACAGGTGCCGCTGATGACTATAGGTATGATTACTGTAGATATTCCGCCAGTCTCGCGGGGATAGCAATCGGCGAGGGTACGATTTTATATAGTACGCATTTAAAGCGCGTTGCGTCTTTTCCCTCCAGATATTTCAGAAAGTTCCCTAGAGTCAGTGTGGCTCTAGGGAACTTTAGCTTTCTCATGCCGCGCCGTTTTTCACATAGATTAACTGGATCTTACATCGAGAATTTCTATATAATTCCAAACCTGAGCAAGAAAAAGGCTATTTGCAGGCTGTTTTGTACGGCCAGTCGACGATGCCGCCGAAATCGTACACGCCGGTATATCCGAGCTTCACCAGCGCCTTGGCTGCGCTTTCGCTCCTTCGCCCGCTTCGGCAGTAGACGAGGATGACGGCGCTCTTGTCCGGCAGTTCAGCCACGGCGCGAATTGCAATCTCCGTGTCAGGGATAAGTGTCGCATCCTTGATGTGCTTTTTCTTGTACTCGGCCTTGGCTGCCGGGGGTGTATTCTGCGATATGTGATGCCCACCCCGCCTGCCCTGTTTATCGGTTTCATCCGAGGGATTGCCGCCTTCATCTTCGCGCGCGTCCCCGTCCTCGCAGTTCGCATCACCGGGTGTTGTGGAGTCTCCGGAAGTATCCTCGCCATCTTCCCCGTGGTGCATGCCGCCATGCTCCACTGTTAGCTGCCGGAGTTCGCCGATGGTGTGATCAACGCAGTCTTCGGACGTTGCAGTGGGATCGGCCTGCTGAAGTTCCGAGATGGCCAGGTACTTCGCAGGGCTCACATGGTTCTCGCACGCATAGCCCTTAACTTTGACGGTGATCGGATATACCTCGGTGAAGGCAGCGATATGATGCGCCATCAAGGTATCGCTCGGCAAGCGCTCTTCCCGATTGCACCGTCACTGGGAGCAGGCCATCCTGTTTAAGATAGTCCCGCGCAATCAGGGCGTCGATCACCGTTTGTAACGCGGCATCGACCTCTTTGTACTGCACCTTCACGTCTTGTAGAATTAGCGCGCCGTCGTCGTTGTGGGGGTTGGCCTTGATCATCCGGCCGAAGCGGTTAATCGCAAGCTCAATCGACAGGTTCACGTCGATGTCCGCATAGGAATCGGGCGTGAGAACAGGTAGGAAAAACCGACGACGAACAGCAACCCCGCGAACCACCATGCCGCAAAAAAGAGCGGGCGCAATTAAACAAAACTTTTCTTATCGCAAGAAGCAGCGCGAACCGGCCCGAACCTGTGAAGGTTCGAGCCGGTACTATGAGTGCCATAGGCGAGCCTATACGGTGGTTGGCAGGCTGTCGGCGACGCCGGTGAGCAAAGCGTCATCCGCGATACGCACGAAGCACAGGTGACCGCGTCGCCTGTCGAAACGGTGTTGCCCGGCGCGAGCGTAACCGTGTTGGCCGATTGGTTTACGATGCGCACCGTGGCGCCGGGGCGTACACCTGCACGCGCAGCACGATGGTGAGGCCTATGGTGTCCGCATTGGATGCGGGCGCCAATAGGATGGCCGCGCCATTGATCTCAACCCCAAAGCTGGTACCGGCGGTCGTGCCTGAGGCATAGTTGAGCTGACACTCCAGTAGGTAGAGCCCCGGGTTTAGTAACCGTAAACGTAATGGTGCCGTTGTAGCCAATGCCCGCAATCACGATGGCCCTGGAGCCGATGGGCGGGAACGTAACGGAACCGCCCGCGGCGATGGTCAGCGGGCCGTTGATGTTAGCATTGACAAAGGGTTGAAGGATCGGGGTTACGGTGCCCGCAGGCCTGGTGGCTACAAGCAGTGATCCGCAACAATAGTATCATATACAATAACATTTCACACTGGTGAATAGCCAGATGTTTTACAGCCCTGAAGGAAAACTGAAGTCGTCACCGAGCAGCAACGGCGCATCGGCAATACGAATCAAGCAAAAGTGCCCTGCATCGCTTAAAGAGGCTGTGTTGCCGTGCTGGAGGGTTACCGCGTTTGCTGACTGATTGACGATCCGAATCGTGTCGCCAACCGCATAGATTCCCGTGCGGACCAGTGAAATTTGGCCATCTGTCCCAGTATTGCATGCGGGCGCCACGGATGCGCCATTTAACTGTATGGCAAAGCTGGTGCCGACAGGAGTGCCCGGATTGAAGCTAAGCGTACAGAGTAGCAGGTAGACGCCAGGGTTGGTGATGGTAAATAAATCAACGCCATTGTAATCAATTCCAAACACCACAATTTGAACGTTAAGAGGGCCGAAGGGTATCGCCGCCCCCCCTGCAATCGTCTGTGGGCCATTGATGTTTGCATTGGAGAAGGGCTGCAGCAATGGGCCGACGCTGCCCGTAGGTCCGGTTGGCCCCGTTGCTCCGGCAGCGCCTGTGGGGCCCGTTGGACCTGTCGGCCCGCCGGCGGGACCGGTGGCCCCGGTAGCCCCGGTCGGGCCTATAGGCCCGGGCAGGCAGCAACTGCCGCCGCAGCCGCAGGGACCTGCGCACGCGTCGCGGGAAAGGCCGTTTCCAAACGCGGAAAGTCCGCTATAACATCGAAACATATGGCATATCCTCCCAAATATGATCTTTGGTGATGAGGGTATACCATTTTATGTAGTATATCGCGGATATGTGCAGCGGATATGTGCATAGGAATCTTTTCGCTTAGCAAATCGGATCATCGGCGGGCCTTCCGGCATACCGCATAGAATAATCAGCCCTCAGAGGCTGTCCCAGCCGTTCTCACGGCACATCTCGGGCGAGTAAAGTTTTGAGAAAAAATCATTCATCAGCTCCGGAGGATACGGGCGCGAAAAGTAGTAGCCCTGCATCAGTGTAACCCCGATGGAGCGCAGAAGGTCGACCTGCTCCTTGGTTTCTACGTATTCGACCACCATCTTCACCGACAACAGGCCGCATAGGTCGCGGATCGTCGAGATAATCTCCAGATTGGCCGGGTGATTGCAGATATCTCGGCTGAGCGAGCCGTCGATCTTCAGCGCGTCGATCGGCTGCGAGCGTAGATACAGAAGCGAGGAATGCCCTACGCCAAAGTCGTCCATGGCGATGGCCACGCCGTAGTCGCTTACTTTTTTCAGGTTGTTTACCGTGGCGGGGTTTTCGGCAAGCGCCACCGTCTCCGTAAGCTCGATCTGCAGGTATTGGGCGGGGAGCCCGTGCTTGACAAGAAGAGCTATGAGCCTCTCCGCAAACAGCGGATCGTCAAGCTGCATAGACGATACGTTGACCGACACGTAAAATGTGTCGAGTCCCTCCGAGAACCATTGCGCGCGCTGCCTAATCGCGTCTTCCGCCACCCAAAGGCCGATCACGTCGATGCGGTGGATCTCTTCAGCGAGGGCGATCGTCAGCATCGGATGGATCATGCCGTGCTGCGCGTGCTTCCAACGCAGCAGCGCCTCAATCGAGTGCATCCGACCGGATTGCGCATCCACGATAGGTTGGTAGTGCAGCTGTAGTTCTTTGCGCTCGATCGCGCTTTGCAAGTCGTTCGCCAGGCGGCGGGCGACCGTGCCCAGCTCGTCGTTGCGCGCGATGAGCTTGCGCCCGCCGGCGGTATAGTCCTCCACCACGGTTTTGCAAAGCTGCTTGTACGCCGCGTCGTACCGATCCGCCAGCAGGCGATCGGACAGATACACAAAGGGCCAATAGATAGCCGTACCCAGCGCCAGGTTAAACGCCTGCAGCGCGATGCCCGCCACGGACCCGGTGGCCACATAGCCGCTGAAAAACACCGGCGCCGCCCAGGACACTTCGTTGATCGTATAGGGCACGAGCCCCAGCTTCATCGCGGCCGTGCTGGTAAAGAGGGTTACGACGGGCGTCAGGATAAATGGCAGCGCGAAAACCGGGTTCAGCACGATCGGCACGCCGAAAATAATCGGCTCGTTGATGTTGAGAATGGCGGTAGGCAGCGCATAGCGCAGCATGGTGCGGTACGAACGTGTTTTGCCGAACAAAAGAAGGGCCAGCAGCAACGAGAGCGTCGTGCCCGAACCGCCCATATATACAAAGGCGTCAAACAGCGTCTTGGTAACCAGGTGCGGAGGCGGAAGCCCCGCGGCAACCGCTTCGGCGTTTGCCAGAAGCGCCGGCGCAAATACGGATTTGGCGACCTCGTCGAGCACGTTGTTGCCGTGGATGCCCAGCGTCCACATCAGGTGGGTGGACACATTGAACAGCTGCGCCGTGGTCATGGAATCGGAATACTGGCGGTATGGCATGCTCAGCACGTTGTAGACGATGGCGCCCAAGCCCTGGCGGATGCCGCAGGCGACGAGGACGATGCGCAGGATGGCAAAGGCCGCAACGGCCGCCGCCGCGGGAAGCACCGCGGCAAAGCTTTGGGGCACGGCGCGGCTTGGGTCTTCCGAGAGCACATGGCTCTCTTGCCCGAGCGCGGACAGGCGCACAAACAGCTCGGTACAGCCGATGGCGACGAACATGGCGACGAACATGCCCGTCACCCCCGTAATGGAAAACGGAAGCTCGGCAGGATTGTCTACCGGAATCGAAACGATGATATAGCACGCAACGCCCAACATGCCCGCGATGGCCTCGTGCACCTGCCGTGTGCGCCGCTCGTTATACCAGGTGGCCAAATTAAGGCAAATGGTAAACACCGCAAGCAGCGTGACGACCGACATCGTCGCATTATAAACGAGCGCGCCAAACATGCGCCAATCTTCGCCAAAGATCGATACCATCAAATTTTGATATGCGGGAATCGGCATCTGGTTGATGGCGGTTGCAAACGCGCCGAGAATCATGACCGGCATCATGGTAATGAAGGCATTGCGGATGGAATATAGATAGCGCTGCTCATTCACTCGCTGCAAAAATGGCAGCAATCGCATCACGATGCGCTCGTGCTTAGCAGGCATAGTATACCCCCTGGTTTCATCTTCCTGTATCGGCATATATAGGTAATTTTCAGTATACACCGAAACGCTGGTCGGCACAAGCGAGCCTTACAGTCCATAATATTCCATTTTAGGAATGCATACGCGCTGGAAATTGGCCGTCGTCAGCTCGTGAGTTATGCTATATAATGGCGGTAAAAGGCCGCGACATGTGAAACGATGGGAGCTGCGCATATGGCAAAACCGAAAAACTTTTCCCGCATAGGGGGTTTTGAAGTCGTATACATACTATCCCGTTTCTCGATGATGGCGATGTCCTTCGGCCTGTTCTTTTTAACGCTTAGCAACAACACCTTGCGGGTAGGCACCCTGTATGCAAAGATGTTCTCCGTGTGCAATCTTCTCGTCGCCGTCTTTGCGATCATGGCGCTTATTTACTTATTCATGAAGAAAAAGTTTTTCCGCGTCACCGGAATGCTTGGCTTTTGCTCGACGGTTTTCGGCTACGGCGCGTTGGCCATCAGCGCCCATCAGGAGGGCATAATGCCCATGGCATTCCTCATGCTGGCCCTCATGTGCCTGGAGGCGCTGTGGATACTCTACATCCGCAAATCCAGGCGCATCGCCGCACGGGTGGGCGAACTTGGAAGCGATGGAACGCCGCTGCCCCCACCGCCCGCCGCAAAGCCGCAAACAACGGCGCGGCGCGTGAGCACCTCGGAATACCAGGAGATCGCCTCCATCATTTCGCGCGGAGATCTGGCGGTCGCCTCGCGCATGTGGCATATGCCCGCCGACCCTCCTGCGTATTTCGCAAAGCACGAGGCGCGTTTCGCACGGCGCGGCATTCGCTTAGGCGATGGCGACGCCCTGCGGATGATGTGGCTTGGCATGGCGGATGAGCTGATACAGCAGGGCTATGCGTACGAGGTGGATTGGAAGGCCGAAGCGCGGGATGTCCTACATGGCCTGGGGCTGATCGTCAAAAACATGGGGCTGCCCGTCGACTTTTCAGGCTTTGCCCCCAGCCCGTCTGCGTTGCGGGAAACCGAAACCGCCCTTCGTGAAATCGGCGAATACGTAATGCACTACGGGCTCGTTCTGGGCGCTTTGGATATCGAAAGCGATAGCTATGTGCTATTTCTCGCGGGGCCGGACGCGCCGCCCATGATCGAAAGCCGCGCCCGCAGAATATGGATGGGCATAAAGAAGCCCGCCACCAAGGAAGAGGCGGCCCACATCGAACAAAAGCCCTTTTTCACCTTCGCGGGACGAGATTTTGCCAAGGACGCTCAAAATATGCCGAGGCTTGACCACGTGGGCGCGCGCATGGCCATCCGCGCGTGGCTGATCGAGCTGGCCGAAAGCGAGGCGGTGCCGCCGGATATCATCGCCGCCAACTTCGCCTTGTGCGAGCCCTACGCCCTGGAGCTGACCGGGGCGAAGGAATACGACCGCGCCGACGGCGATTGGGCCTGCTCTGAAGACTTTGTTCCGATTAACCGCCGGTGCCCCGGCCTGTCCATCGACAGCTCCATGCCGTGGAGGCAGGCGCTGTTAGGCGTTGCGCAGGCGATCTTAGACCTCATGGCCGAGATGCCGCACAACTCCATTCTGCGCATTCCCAACGTAACGGTGGGGCTTCAGGACGGGGATCTGTTCCGCATCGAGCGCCCCAAGGGGGCCGGCAAGCCCGACATCCCCGATGGTGAAATCGTGCCCCCCGAACTGGATTACGTCATCCGCGAGTTCTACGAAGAGACAAAGCTGCCTTGCCTTATGCTGGAGCCGCGCCAGGACGCGGCGTCGGCATACGACAGCAAGCTCGGCGGTCTCCCCTACCTGCCCCCCGGTTTTGAGTACCCGCGCGAAACCGGCAAAGACGGCGAGGCGTCGTGGCCGCTCAGGCTGCTTTGCCAGCTCAACTTTTCGCAGCTGCCCAAGCTTCCGGGCTTCCCTGCGCAGGGCATCTTGCAGTTCTATATCGCGCAAGACGACTTATTCGGGCAAAATTTTAACGATTGCCACAGGCAAACAGGGTTCCGCATCGTATATCATAAGGAAATTCTTCCCGACGATAGCCGCTTGCAAAAGCCGCCCGCGCTCGATCCACAATGCGCCGATCTCTTTCCCTTTT
>JAVBNW010000106.1:0-3859 GCA_031551255.1 Eubacteriales bacterium
GGTGGCGGGCGGGCTGGGCTCGGCGGGGCTGGCTTAGCTAGGCGGCGTAGGCTTGGGCCGGCGCGGGCGGGGCAAAACGGCGCGCCGGCCCCGGTTCTCCCAAAGAGATCAAGGAAAAGAGGGCGCGCCATATGCGGAGCAAAGGCAACATCCTCAGCTACCATCTGATGCTCATGCCGGGCATGGTTTTCTTGCTGATCTTCAGCATCATTCCCATGGTCGGCATCGTAATCGCCTTTCAAAACTACATGCCGACAAAGGGATTCTTCGGCTCCCCGTGGGTGGGGCTTGACAACATCAAGTTCATGCTGACGATTCCGGACAGCCGGCAGGTATTTGTCAACACCATCGTCATCTCCATCGGCAAAGTCGTCGCAAATTTGGTCGTGCCCATCGCCTTTTCCCTGCTGCTCAACGAGGTGACTCACGGCGGGTTTAAGAGAATTTCGCAAACCGTCTTCTACATGCCCCACTTTCTATCCTGGGCGGTGCTGGGCGGCATCGCGGTGAACCTGCTGGCTTCCGACGGCCTGGTCAACCGAATCCTCATATCACTGGGCGGCTCCGAAGTTCCGTTCCTATCCAGCAACAAAATTTTTCGCTCCGTGCTGATCGTCTCGAATACGTGGAAAGAATTTGGCTACTCGACCATCGTATACATGGCGGCGCTCACGGCGATCAGCCCCAACCTTCACGAGGCTGCGGCGATCGATGGCGCCGGTCGGCTAAGGCGGCTGTGGCACGTAACGCTGCCCGGCATGATGCCAACCATCGTGCTGATGTCGACGCTGAGCCTGGGCTCGGTGCTCAACGCGGGCTTTGATCAGATTCTTGCACTGTACAATCCCGCCGTCTATGCCTCCGCCGATGTCATCGATACGTATGTATATCGCATGGGGCTTCGGCAGGCGCAGTATTCCATGGCCGCGGCGGTGGGGATCATCAAATCCGGCGTCAGCTTCGTACTCATCGCGGCCTCCTACGTGCTGGCGAACAAACTGGCCGGCTACCGGATTTTTTAGGCGGGCAAGCTGGATTCATAGCGAGGAGCGGTACCATGGTTGAGAATAAAGGCGTAGGTTCGATCGTTATCAAAGTAGCCATTTATACCCTGTTGGCAATCACGGCCATCGCATGCCTTTTGCCGCTGATCAACACGCTGGCCATATCCTTCAGCAACGCCAGCGAGGCGGCCTCGGGCATGGTAGGGCTTTGGCCGCTGAAACCCACGACGTCCTCGTACAAAAAGCTGCTTACCGATGCCGATTTCTGGCGAGCGTTCGGCGTTTCGGTTAAGCGCGTCCTCATCGGCACGGCGCTGTCCATGGCGGTGACCATCTTAATGGCCTATCCGCTCAGCCGCGAGCCGCGCATGTTCCCCGGCCGCAACATTTATATGTGGATTCTGGTGTTTACGATGCTCTTTAGCGGCGGCCTGGTCGCATGGTACTTGGTTATCAGCAAGCTGGGCATATTAAATTCCATCTGGGCGCTCACCCTGCCGCATGCAGTAAATTCCTTCAACGTAATTTTGATGGCGAACTTTTTCCGCGGTATCCCCAAGGAGATGGAGGAGGCGGCCGTGGTAGACGGGGCGGGCGCGTGGCGCACGCTGACGATGATCGTGCTGCCGGTGTCCACGCCGGTGCTTGCGACGATTCTCTTGTTTAATGCGGTCTTTTTGTGGAATGAATACTTCAACGGTATGATCCTGGTGGGCATGGACAAGGCGCCGCTGATGACCTACATCCAGCAGCTGCAAGTGCAGCTCAATACCATGGGGCAACTGTCCGCGGAAGAGATCAAGATGCTGACGGAATCCTCGAACAAGACCTTAAACTCCACAAAGATCATCGTCGCCATGGTGCCTATCTTGCTGCTCTACCCCTTTTTACAGAAGTATTTCGTGCATGGCATCGTGATGGGATCGGTAAAGGAATAGGTGAACATGCATCAAATCCTAATCGTCGACGATAACGCAATCGAGAGGCAAGGGCTCGCCTTCCTCATCCACAAATACGAGATGCCCCTTGCCGTGCATCAGTGCGCCAACGGCAAGGAGGCTCTTGCGTATTTGCGGGAGCATCCTGTGGACATTCTGCTCAGCGACATCCGCATGCCGCTAATGGATGGCGTGAGCCTCATTGAAGAGGTTGCGCGCAATTTTGAGCAGGTAATCTGCGTCGTTATCAGCGGCTATGGGGATTTTGACTACGCGCAGCGCGTGATGAAATGCGGCGTCCAGCATTACCTGCTCAAGCCCGTCGATCTTTCGGAATTTGCAGCCGTAATGGAGAGCGTCATCGATACGCTCAAGCGCATTGAGCAAAATCAGCAGCGCAGCGAGGCGCTTTTGCAGGGCGAACGGCTCTTTGCGCAGCAACGCAGGCAGATGCACTTCGCGCGCGCCCTGCTCAACAAAAAGAGTGTTGCAGGAGATTTTGACGCAGCCGGTCTTCTGCCCCGGCCGCACCACTTCCATCTTGTGCGGCTAGCCTTTGAAGGCAGCTTTTTCGACCGCCACGACGAGCGGTTTGAAGAGATTCTTAAGCGGCATTTGGGCGATTCATATATCTCGCTGATTATGAACGAAAGCGAAGGGCTCGTATTGGTTGCGCAGGACGAGAAGCCTTGTATGGACAAAGTGCAGGATATCGCCGCCGCGCTGCGCGATCTCGCGGGCGCGCATTGCACAGTGAAGATCAGCCCTTCTTTTCCATCTCTGAACGAACTATACGATGTGTGGAAGGGCATGCAGGCCGAAGACGAAGAGGCCGACCCGCCGGATGGACCTATCGGCGCCGAGCAGTTGACGCTGATCGACCGCGTAAAGGAATACATAGCCAAGCATTATGCCCGAGACATCGGCCTGGAGGAGATTGCCCGCCAGGTATTTCTCTCGCCGGGGTATCTATCCCAACTCTTTAAATCGGTCGCCAAGCAAAGCCTGATTAAATACATCACCGCGTACCGCCTGGAGCGGGCGCGCGAACTGCTATCCGATGAGTCCCTGCGCGTTCAGGAGGTGGGCAGGCTCGTCGGTTATCCGAACCCGTCGTATTTTAGCATCGTTTTTCGCAACAACACCGGCATGACGCCTGCGGAATACCGCAGAAGGCAAGGCATATGAAGACGCCCATCGAAAGAATCCTCGACATGCCGATGCGGCACAAGCTGCTATATTCTTCGCTGCTGATCGCGTTCATCCCGGCGCTCATCATCGGCGGCATCCTGGTCGCCAGAACGCGTTCGTATATGACGGAGAAGACCGAGCAGTCGCTCAGGGAGGATATGCAGGTCATGTCCAGCGGCCTGTCGGATCAAATGCAGAGGCTGACGGTGGTGCTTGAAAACCTGACGCATAACGAAACGCTGATGCAGGCGTTTTCCGTGCCGGGCAGGCGGATGTACGAGCGCTACGAAGATTTTACGTATTATGTCGACCCGCTGCTGAAGAATACCCTGGCATATAACCCCGAGATCCACTCTTTGCTCATTTATACCGAGCTTAATATCCCGGCGCGCGGAGGGTGCAACGAACCGCTCGCCATGCTTGAGGGCATGCCATGGTTTGCCGAAATCTTCGATACGCACGCCGCCGCCTGGCACCAAGTTGGCGATGAGCTGTGGTTGGTCAAGCCCATGCTGAATCTATCGGGGTATGCGTATGTGCGCAACCTCGTCGTGCTTTCCGTTAGCAGGCAATGGGTGATCGGCGCGATTAACAACTTAAGCGGCGATAAGGCCGGGCCCTATCGGTGGAGGATTGCCGACGCTGAGCAAAACGTCGTGTTTGAATACGCATCGGGCGAAATTGGGGATGAGGAGCATACCCTGTGGCAGCAGATGCCCATCGACG